>DDTL01000161.1:4289-13000 GCA_002344345.1 Saprospiraceae bacterium UBA2365 | reverse complement strand
ACCTGCGAAAGGTCAGTTAATAATATATGAACAGGTTTATTCTCACATCTATTGTTTGCATATTGAGCGCAATATGTATTTACAGTCAAAAATATACGAGAACAGATGACTATTTTGGCTATCCAGTCAATTCTGAAATGTTATTAAAAATTGAATCTGCATCTGCAGGTATTGATTCTCTTGTCCTTCCGGAAATAACAAAATTTCAAGTTGTAGATTTCAGATTTTATAAACATAATGATTTGATGGAAGGGACAAACAGCATTTCAAATATTTGGGATGATTTAATACAAGACACAGAAAATCAATTTGACTTTTTTTTATTGTATGCGTTTAATATTGCGAACACCGGGAAGATTGAAACTAAATTAAAAATCAAAATTCCAGACGTCAGCATTTTTTCATGTATTGATGAAGATAAAATCACTTTAATAGAGGGCAGTTTACTGGCAGTTTTTTCTGATTTGGAATTAGAAGGCGTTGATGAACAGTTGCTGGAATCTTTAATAATTGCCAGGCAGCTATTCCAAAAAGAAATAGATTGCTGTGGAGGAAATTATAGATATTCTGAGGATTTTGATCCAATTAATTTAGCTTTGGAAGTTTATTACGTTGATAATAAAAAGTGGGTTAAAGCCATAGAAAATGAGGCATTATACTTTTTCGGAAATGTACCTCCAAAGATTTATGCGAAGCTGCTTTACAGTAAACCTATTAATTTTTGTACAGATTTAATATTAAAAGAAAAAATTCAATACAAGGCAAAATATGGAGATAAAAGTGCTTGCTTTGACACAATTTATACTAATGAATACGATGCGGGTATTGGACTTGTTTATAATCTCCCATATGTACCCCCACCAAATATATCATTGAAATTATTCGAAAATATAAAATTTGGTGGTAGAGCAAAAATTGAAATTATTGTTAATGATGAAGTCGTGAAAGATTTTAGTTTCACCATAAAAGGTAAAAATCCTAAAATTGGAGAAATATTGAAGTACATAGATATTTTATCATCAGATACTACCTTGAAAATGAATTTTTGGATGCTTAAGTATATCATGATGCATGAATCTGGCTTATCTAAAGCTGGGTTCACTTCTGCTTCAGATGAAGCTCATCACTTCAGAAAATTTGCTACAATAAAAAATGTTACCCACTATCTTGAAGATGACTACCATATTAATTGGTCTGATTCTTATGAATTACCTACATTATCCTTTGATTGTGGATATGGAATTATGCAACTTACAAATCCTCCTCCACACACTGGTCAAATCTGGAATTGGAAAAAAAATGTATTGACCGCAGCATATCGGATTAAGGAAAAAAAGAAAACTGTATCAGATAATTTGACTGCAGAATTAAACATAGTCAAAGTTTGGAATAATGCACATGAAGACAACCAAGTTTCTAAATCACCAATAAATTATGCCGGTCATGAATGGGTTTTTGCAATTGGAAAGAACTTCCTAAGTTATAATTCTGGGCTCACAAATTATTTTAATAAAAAAATCGAAAAAGGCCAACATTCAATTTTAGATGCAGGTCTAATACTGTATTATAATGGCAATGGGAATCATCATTTTTTACAGGCAGATGTACCATCTGGGGGTGGTAAACCAGTATGGCGAATAGTTGATACTGGTTACGAAGATACTGATTATATCCATGAGACAATGAAAACAATAGTTCCGAGCTATTAATAATAATTTTTTTTATGAAAAGTATCACTTTATCATTTATCATCGTTTCGTTTTTGGTTGGGTCTGTATTCGGTCAAAATGCAGAAATGAGCTTATATTTTATTAGTTCCAATAGTAAAGATGCCGTCACTCTTAAGTATTCAAGATATGAATCAACCTGGGATGATACCCGAATTTTATATAATTGTCTGTGGAAATTGGACAATGATACTTTGGCTTTGATCGATACATTAAACTATAATCCAAAGATCAATACCCATCTTGATAAGTTGATACATCAGCAGGAAGAAGGGTGGTTTTTAATTCATGAACGAGATAGACGGGATTGGCGATATTATGAGTCTCATTATGGATCGGAATATAATAAACTACTTGACTACTTTAGTATTCTGAGTTATTCAGGTGATGATTCATTAGAGTTAAAAAAAATGAATTCAAAAAATATTCCATTTGACTTTGATGAGCTTATTGGGAGCAGTTTTAAAATAAATGGACATATTATTTATCGAGTAGGTATCGATAAAGAAAAGGTTAAATACTTTTACTACCTCAATAAAAATGGTGAGATCACTCAACGTTATCGTCCGTGGGATATAAATGAACTCTTTGTCAAAACTGAAGCATCTGCCCTGGAAAGAACGTATCAGAGGACCAGATATCCCGGAGGAAAAGATGGCAAATTGAAATCCGGGCACACAGAAGATTTCGAGTCCTACCAAGATGCTGATTTTCAAGGCCCTTATATTTTTAAGGACAAAAACAACCATAAATACAGAGGATTTTCACTAAATTATCAAACGTCAGATTCCAAATACCTGATCGGGAATAAAGATTTTAAAGAGGTTGAAAAAAAAGATTCCATTATAACTTATTGGGTATTAGATAAAATAAATGAAAAATGGGACACTTTCTGTTTACACCACTTCTACCCGAATTTCAATGTATACATTGAAGAATACATCTATGGAACAGGAATGAATTTCCTGAGCTATCTGAATGATACAGATTCGATCATCCATTTATTGGAACAAAACACAAATTATTACTCAGACAGTTTAGGATTAATCCCTATGATACAGACGTTGACAGGCAAGTTTTTTATCTATCATTTGCCAACAAAAACGTTTTGTGAGTTTGTTGGTAGCACTATAGATACGGAAGTAATTCAAATCATTGATGATTGGATTTATTACCGTGAATATGATGAGATAAGAAGAATGAAACTTGATCAAGTTATACATAAATTTGATCCAGGAACTATCGAGCTTGTTGTAAAGGATAAGTATAAAGTGCCCCTAATTCATCATTTATTCTTCTCAAAAGCTAAAGCATTGAAAAAAGAGGAGTTGTATTTAAGAAATTAATGTTGAGTCTACTCCAACAAATTAAAAGTCTTCGTATTTTTTAAGGAGGTTGGAAAGAATTTGCGGAGCAGATTCAATACTGACCAGTCAAAAACGCATTTTAGTCGATTTTACTTTACTTACAAATCGCAAAACAATGGCAGCACTTTTCAAAGTAGATTTGTTGACAACTCTCTCCCGGCTACGGTGATCGTGGGGAATCTGGGAGGGAATTGAGTAGGAAAATTAGTTGATCATTTTTTAAAATATGGAATATGAAAAAGATATTGATATTTAGCATTTTTATGGTCTCCGGAATCATTATCTATGGACAAAATTATGTATATCTGTCAAATTTATCAGGTTTTGAATATAATAATTCTGAGAAGCAGAAGCTTGAACAAACCGCAACTGCATTGGTAAGCTCACTTCCGTCAACTTTCCAGACTTCATTCAAAGTTTTTGACTTTGGCATTTATCCGGTCAATGGATATATTGATGGAAGAATAGAGGAAATCTCATTGGATCTGAAAGCTAATGCAGATATCCGGTCGGATTATTATTTCCTCTTTGGCCGGATTCAGAATAATCTGGGGGAGGCTTCATTTTGGGTTAAACTGAAGCTGCCAAATGACGGAAATTTCCAATGTTTTAATCAGGTGTATTTTGATTTATTGGAAAATTCTGTATTAAACAATCTGGAAAACAATTTTACCAGGAATGAAAGCTTACCTTCAGCATATTCAGATGTAGCAATTGAAGGGATGAACTATTTAAAGAGCAGAATATCGGATATGATTGGATGTTGTGATGTAAGATTAAGGAATCCGGAAGATGCCTGCAATGTTTGTCCAAAAGCTGAAGATATCTTAATGAAGTATCGAAATCTAGGCTTTGATGAAACGGACATTACGATAGACCTGGATGAGTTTGGTTTACCTGTCAGATTTAAAGAAGAGAATCACCCAAACATTTTGGATTTTGCGACTATTGCATATACCGAAGAAGGTCATGGGATGTATTTATTTGGTAGTGTTGCTGCTGAAATTGACATGAATATGGACGGTTCAGAAGATGTATTAGGTGTCATTTTGGACAACGAATCTTTATGTGTTGACCCTGCATTGACTGCCATGCGGAATTCGGATTTTTCCGCAACAAAGCTTTTTGAGAATGATTTTGAAGTTGAAGGAAAGATCCTGGTGATCGTTTACCATGTTTGGCAAAACCCGAATGGATCAGGGAAAGATAAGTTATTATGGAAATATCTTTATGCTAAAAATGGCAAATTATTGGAAAACGATATCCCTCTTAATCCCAACAATTTAGGTGTCAATAAACCAACAGATTTCAATTACCCGTTATCTGATGTAAAAAATTGTACGAATGATCTGAAATTATACGAAGTGAAGAAAGATGAAAATGGTATTTACCATGGTTACGAATTAGTTAACTGCCAATGGCAAAAGAGAGGCATTGTGGAAAGGATGGTACCTAGCCCGTATCCTCTAGAACCAGGAAACTCTCAGTACATTTTTGGTGAAAGTAAAATGAATCCACCATACAAAGAAGTTAGAAAAAAAACTGTCTTGACAAAAGCAGGACCAGGATTTGTTCCTCGGGAGATAGAGGATATTTATTATTTTCCTTGCCGAACTTGTTTTGAATACTCAAAGGGTTCAAAAAGAACAACTCCAACAAATGAACTAATTAAAAAGTTTTACAACGCATTTGAATTTGGAACATCGCATCAAGTACAAAAAGACATTTTGTTTAATTCATTTATTTACGGAAAAGGTCAGCCTGTGATTTGGAAGGCTGGAAATAAACTATCGTCGGATTTAGAATTTTTTAATCTGGGAGTTATACTGAAAAAATTTGAAATAACTCAAGAAATAACCAAATGGGTTAAAGATAACGGAACTCTGGAAGGATTTATAGAATCAGAAATAGCTGGCAATATTTTAGAAGATCGACCATATTTTAGGCATATGTTATGGGCTGAACAAATGTTTGGAGGAACTCAAGCAGCATCAATAAAATTAGTTAAATTTAAAGAAATCGATCCTGATTTAAATTGTTCAAAAAAGTTTGAAGTCGAATTTCTTTATACGGTTTTTGATAATTTTGGACTGGGAAATGATGAAAGATGGAATACTCCAGGAATTGTAGAACAATGGGTTTTACAACATTACCGAAATAATTATTGTTGTGGCAACCAAGCATTTTATCCAATAAACCATCATCAAGTTGAATTTCATGACAAATTTTTTATTGATATTTGTAACTAATTATTGATATCCAACTTCAAAAAAGTTGTTATAAAAAGTTGGATATTGCTTTAAAACATGCACTATCTTGGAAGGATGAGTAAAAGTCCATTATCACAATTTTGGGGATTCCTTATTTTTTTAGGGTTTGCCTTACTTCTTAATTTGTACATCAATGATAAATACGAATTTTGGACTTATAATTTAAATGGAAACAAATATAGGATTATGTCTCCAGGTAATTGGGATACATTTGGGACTTATTCAATTGATATTTATTTAAAAGGAGGTCATAAGAAAAATGCAAATGAATTAGTTAGTTTTGTTAAAGACTTTCATGTATTTAATCATTTAAAAAGTTATGAAGAATTACATAGATTTTTTTATGAGCCTGAGCAAGATATTCATTCTTTAATGAAAGCAGTAGATACAATAGGCAAATACAATATTAATTTAAGACGTAGAAATATTAAAAGACCTGAAGAAAATACCAGGCTTAAAGATCATACAGGCGTCATCAATGTTGAAGAAAAAAACGATTCAATTTTATGTATTTCAATTATTTGGGATTATCCTGATCGCGTTCCAATTGATACATGTATAGTTTTAACCGGATCAAAGGAGACTTCAATAAAACAGGATGTACCTCTAAACACCCCTTCTTTGAAAGGAGTGAGAACAATGGAGTAGTAAGTTCTGCTCTTTAAATCAATTGAAATTTTTGGTGATCCGTAATCTGCTCACTTTTAATGTTTAGTTTGGTCACTCCTTCCCATGCTCCTTCAAAATCCTGACCACCTCAGCCTCTGAGAGCTTCGTGATCCGGGCTATTCTTGTGATATCAAGCCCGTCATCATAACTGCTCAGAATGATCTCTATTTTCCCTTCCAGTTTCCCTTTTCATTCACCTTCGATTATTCCTTCCAGCTTTGCAGTGTCAATCATGCTTTTGGAGATTTTCAGATATCAGAGTGTATCAGGTAACCATTTTATAATTTTTTTGGCAGAATTTGACTTTTACCGGGCTTCAAACTTAAAACCCCGAAAGACAGGTATCCTTCGGGGTTCATAATTCAATTTCTTATTTGGTTCCGGCTCGCCCGGCTTGGATGTCTAAAAAAATCCATTATCCGATCTCCGGGTAAAGCGGGAACTTTTTCATAAACTGATTCACTTCCTGTCTGACCGTGTTGATCTTCGTTTCGTTTTCGTGATCCATCAATATATGATCGATCCATTCGACCAACTGTATGCAATCTGCTTCCTTCAATCCGCGCGTGGTCACGGCAGGCGTTCCTATACGCATACCGGAAGTCACAAACGGACTCTGGTCATCGAAAGGCACCATGTTTTTATTGATCGTGATATCCGCTCTGACCAATGCATTTTCTGCTGCTTTCCCGGTGAGTCCTTTGGAACGAAGGTCTACCAGCATGAGATGATTGTCTGTTCCTTCGGAAATGAGATGATAGTTTTTCGCCACGAATGCGCCAGCCATCGCCTGGGCGTTTTTCATGACCTGATCGATGTAGGCGCTATACTGTTCGGTCAGCGCTTCACCAAAGGCCACTGCCTTGGATGCGATCACGTGTTCTAGCGGTCCGCCCTGGAATCCGGGAAAAACAGCGCTGTTGATGATCGTTGACATCATGATCGGACTTCCTTTGGCGGTGGTTCTGCCCCACGGATTCGGAAAATCTTTTCCTATCATAATGATGCCGCCTCTCGGACCACGAAGGGTTTTATGTGTGGTGGAGGTGATGATATGGCAATATGGAACCGGATCAGTCAGCTTTTTGGTGGCGATCAGTCCTGCCGGATGGGCAATATCTGCCATTAATATGGCGCCGATTTCATCAGCGATTTCGCGGAAGCGCTTAAAATCCCAGTCTCTCGGATAGGCTGATGCTCCTGTGACGATCAGTTTTGGCCTTTCCCTACGAGCTGTTTCAGCCACTTTATCCATGTCTATCCTGCCGGTTTCTTTTTCAACACCGTAAAATACAGGAACATATACTTTACCTGAATAATTCACGGGAGAGCCGTGCGTAAGGTGTCCTCCGTGTGACAGATCCAAGCCCATGAATTTGTCTCCAGGTTGCATGGTAGCCAGAAAAACGGCTGCATTCGCCTGAGCCCCTGAGTGAGGCTGCACATTGGCATATTCCACACCGAAAAGTGCTTTCAGCCGGTCGATGGCAATTTGCTCCACCTGGTCTACAATCTCACAACCGCCATAATAGCGTTTGCCTGGATAACCCTCTGCATACTTGTTGGTCAATACACTGCCCAATGCTTCCAAAACGTTCTTACTCACAAAATTTTCAGAAGCGATCAGTTCAGCTCCGCTGAATTGGCGGTCATATTCTTTTTGTATCAGTTCAAAAACTACATCTCTCATAAAATATTAATTTTCTTTTAGCATAATCTACCCATCCGGTTCACCGGAAACGGGTTATTTTTCCAGGGGTTGAATCCTCCTGATTTTGGCTCACAAATGTACCAAAGCTTAATGAATTTTTGCAGATTTTTATTAAAAATAGCCTGAAGTCTTAAGGTAAATCAGATTATATCTAAAAGTAATGTAATTGTTTAGCTAAATAGTCTATTAGTCTTAAGTCTATTAGCTGATGTTTTAAACCAAGGGTTAAAACATCTGATATCTGAACAAATCAGGTGTCTTTTGCTCAATATACTCGCTCAATCCCATGAGACTAACAGACTAAAGGACAAATCAGCTAACCACCAAAATAATTACAAAGTATTTGAGCCAAACTTCCTTTATCAAAATTCTTAAAAAATCAAATAGGCGTTTTTTGGGGTAGCATTTTTATTGAAACCCGATATTTGCTTTTTTCTCCGTTAATTTTGTCATGGTTCTTGTGTAGTTTGACTTGGTTCCCGTTCAGTTTGACTTGGTTCCCGTTCAGTTTGACTTGGTTCCCGTTCAGTTTGACTTGGTTCCCGTTTAGTTTGATTTAGTTCTCGTGTAGTTTGTCTTGGCTCTTGTTAAGTTTGCCTTGGTTCCCTTGTAGTTTGCTTTGGTTCCCGGGTAGTTTGACTTGGTTCCCGTGTAGTTTATCTTAGTTCTTGTTAAGTTTGCTTTGGTTCTCTTGTGGTCTGCAATGGTTTTCTTTAAATTTGTCCTGGTTCCCGGAAATACATTGGAAGTTAGACGCTTACGATCCAAAACCAAGCAACAAATTGTTCGTTTTCTTGGTGATGTGATGTTTGGGTTTGGTGAAAGTTTGTCGGGATCCTGAATTTTATTGGGCAGGCGAGGATGAACGATATATAATTTTGGATCACTACTGACTGGCAAATAATTAAAAAGTTTGAATTTTGTGATCAAGATTCCTCACTTTGTTCGGACCTGTCCCGATCGAATA
>DDTL01000161.1:0-4239 GCA_002344345.1 Saprospiraceae bacterium UBA2365 | reverse complement strand
GTATTGGACTTCTTAAATCAAAAAACGTTGATCTGTGCCTGCCCGTCAGGGTTCTTAAATCAGCTCTATTTTTAGTTCAGGCTTTTACCGTTTGGGATAAATGAGGTAATAGCGCGTTGTTTTGGCAGGCTGGATATGAACTTCAGTGAATGAACCAAGCGGTTTTACTTCACTGTTTTTACTTAAAATCCTGATCTCTGATTCACCGCCTTTGTAAATCGTACTCGATTCATTGCCTGATATCACCAAAAAATCGAGCTGGTCGTACTGTACCAGACCCAAGTTTTCCATAACCATTTGCCGCACTTCACTGATCTCTGCGGGATCAAACGGATGATCCTGTTCATGGATTTTAAACAGTTTTCTGTTGAGAATGCCATTTGACAACATATTTGGCACTCCGGGTTCAGATTTAGCCAGACATTTCAACAAATTGGTCACATCGACATCGTCCAAAGTTAAAAAACGCCTTAAAGTTTCTGGTGGAATCAACTTCAGATTTCCAGAAGCTTCATACTCCGTAATAAACGATCTTAGCGGTTCAGGTACCAGCGTCTGCAACCGGATTTCAGGCATGGTGAACAGATAATTGAGTACACTTTGCAGCATTTTTTCTGCAGCCAGCGCAGTTTTATGAAGATAAACCTGCCAATACATCAATCTTCTGGCCATGAGGAATTGCTCTACCGTGTGCAAGCCTTTCTCTTCTACCACCAGATGTTCTTCCCTGACATTCAGCATATTGATCAAACGGCCATATCCTATTTTCCCTTCGACCACACCGGTATAAAAACTATCTCTGTGCAAAAAATCCATTCTGTCCATATCCAGCTGACCAGCCACCAGTTCATGAAAAAAGGGACGATGGTATTCATTTGCAAAGATCCTGACAGCGAGATCCAATTTTCCCGAAAATGCTTCATTAAGTAAATGCATGACGGCCAGAGAGATCTGTTCATGACCGAAGGGCAGGATCATTCGCTCCAATGCGTGGGAAAAAGGTCCGTGACCGATGTCGTGCAACAGGATAGCCAAACTCAGCGCTTCCGACTCTTCATCAGAAATTTCCACACCTTTGTTTCTGAGGGTTTCGATGGTCATCGTTGTGAGATGAAGCGCACCCAGGCAATGGTTGAACCTGGTATGAACGGCTCCCGGATATACATAATCAGTCAGACCCAGCTGCCTGATCCTCCGGAGACGCTGAAAATACGGATGATCTATGATGGTATATAAAAAATCATGAGGAAACTTGATGAATCCGTACACCGGATCATTAAATAAAGTCTTTTTCTGAAATGTTTTTGTATTTTTACCATCCATAATCTTTGGTTGAACCGGAAGTATCTCAACAAGAATTGTTCCAAAGGTACAACATTTGATACTATGGGTACAACAGACTACGTTACATTACACAAAAAATTAATTTCCGATGGATGAAATAAAAATACTTTGGGCTGATGATGAAATTGACACACTAAAGCCACAGTTGTTTTTCCTCAAAAAAAAAGGCTACGAAGTGATCACTGTCAGCAATGGGCACGATGCTTTGGATATCCTTCGAAATGAAAAAGATTTTGATGTGATCTTTCTGGACGAATCCATGCCGGGAATTAGCGGACTCGAAACGCTGGAAGCTATCAGGGAGATCGATTTGAACATTCCAGTGGTCATGATCACCAAAAATGAGGCTGAAAACCTGATGGAGGAGGCGATCGGAGCAGAGATCAACGATTACCTCATCAAACCTGTGAATCCCAATCAGATATTGTTGAGCCTTAAAAAAATAATAGATAATAAACGACTCGTCAGTGAAAAAACTGCCACGGACTACCAGCAGGAATTCCGGAAGATCTCCCTTGAGATCAGCGGCGATCTTGATTTTGAAGGCTGGAAGGAAATATATTTAAAAATCATCAAGTGGGAGCTGAGAATGGATCAGAACGATCTGACAGAAATGTCCAATATCCTTTCTATCCAAAAAAGCGAAGCGAACGCATCATTCTTCAAATACGTGTCAAAAAACTATCTGAGCTGGCTTGATGACCAATCCAAAGGTCCGCTCATGTCACACCAGTTGATGAAAAAAGCTGTGCTGCCCAAAATGGAATCCGGCATACCGACTTTTTTCATTTTGCTGGACAATCTGCGGTTTGATCAGTGGAAAGTGATGGAATCAGCGATCCTTGAGTATTTTAACAAGGAAGAAGAGAGTTATTTTTACAGTCTTTTACCGTCAGCTACCCAATACAGCAGAAATGCCATTTTTTCCGGACTTTTACCGATTGATATCGCAAAAAAATATCCGCAATGGTGGAAGAATGATTTTGATGAAGGAGGAAAAAATATGTTTGAAGCAGAATTGTTTAATGAGTTTATCAAAAGAAATTTCAGGAAAGAAATCAAATTCGCTTTTGAAAAAGTTACCAATACCAAGACAGCCAGACTGATCGAGGATACCATTGCCAATTATATGCAAAATGACATCACGGTGCTGGTTTATAATTTCATCGACATGCTTTCTCATGCCAGGACTGAGATGGACATGCTGAAAGCATTGGCTTCGGACGAAAAAGCTTACCGTTCCATCACCCTTTCCTGGCTTCAGAATTCACCTTTGCTCAATACACTTAAAAAACTGAGTGAAAAAGAAGTTCGGGTGTTCATTACCACAGATCATGGCACCATCCGGGTCAATACACCTTCGAAAATTGTCGGCGATAAAGAAACTACAACAAATCTGAGGTATAAATCAGGTAAAAACCTTCTGTTCAACAAAAAAGATGTTTTTGAAATAGGCAGACCGGATCAGGCTGGTCTTCCATCTCCTAATGTAAGTACACGATATGTATTTGCGAAAGAAGACCTGTTTTTCCTGTATCCCAATAATTATGCATATTATAACAATATGTATAAGGATACATTCCAGCATGGCGGTATTTCAATGGAAGAACTTATCTGTCCTGTGATCAGCCTGAAATCAAAAGGAAAGATTTAGAAATGCATCAATACTTCACCGGGTATTCGACAAAATTTCTTTCGGACTCATACAGGCGAATGGTCAGATCGTACTTTTCGTCTAATTTCAGGCGCAGGATCTTCCAGATCTCAATACAAATATTTTCACTGGACGGGATCAGAGTCTGAAATGGCTCAACTTCAACATTCAGATTCTTGTGATCGAACCTCTCAATCACATGTAGATTGATCAGTTCATTTAAAATTTTGAGGTCGATCACATAACCTGTGTCCGGATCAACTTCACCAACCACTTTCACTTCCAGGTTATAATTATGCCCGTGGAAATGTGGATTGGAGCATTTACCGAATACTTCAAAATTTTTCTTATCATCCCAATTGGCATTGAATATCCTATGGGAAGCATTAAAATGGGATTTCCGAAATACAGCAATTTTCATCATGCAAAGATTATATGATCGGCGCATCATTCAGGAAGGAGCTGATGCTTTGAATAAGTCATGTAAATTAGGAACTTATTTTTCTGAAACAACAATGATGTAAAAACAGTTCTGATAATGGTCGGATTTATTAATTTCTTCCCCGGAAAAATAACTTCCTTGCATTTTTATTAGTTTACAGCATTTATGAAATGAGGCAATAAGAAGGTAACCTATCTCAAGTTGTAAACTTCAAACTTAGATCTATTTGATATAAGAGTCTATATGTCAAGGAAAAATAAAAATGTACGTCTGAATTTCTGAAAACTGCAAAAATGAAACCGGATTGCTAATAAGGCATTTAATCAGGACTTTAATAATTTATAGTTATGCCTGATCCGGATAAAAAACGCAATTCCAAAAAGTAATGTCGCAACAATCTTTATCCCTGTTTTTATTGAACCATCTACCCAGAAGGCAATCATCAATCCAGAAAACAGCAGTATCAAAATGACCATTCTGTATTTAGGATTTAATGTTTTCAAAGCTGTCTGGCCAAACAGCAAAATCACTACTACCAATAAAAATAATACCAATTCATACATCGCCCTAAATTTTTATTAATACAAATAATTATGTTCACCATGTAATTAATCAGATATATTCCATCAAATGTACCAATTCAGCCTGAAGGCAGGAATTCCTGGTTAAATCAGAAAACAAAAATATAAAAAATTATCCGAATTATTTCATTGTCAATGCGCCCTTCATCTGATCATTTAACATTTCCAAACCGTAACCTGCATTGAACAGGTTTATTAAAAATGCGAATCAAGGGTTA
>DDTL01000032.1 GCA_002344345.1 Saprospiraceae bacterium UBA2365 | reverse complement strand
AGCATATTTAAGTTATTCCCTATTCGTATAATTGCGATAATAAAAATTTATAATTTATTCTATATCAATAGAATATTAGAGATTTTTGTAGGAAATATGTTTTCTATATTCATGAAAATTTAATAACATCCGACCATGCGCATTAAAATTACTTTTGAACATAAAAAAGGGGAAATATTACCCTGGGACTATCAGTATGCCCTGCAGCAATGGATATACAGCACGCTTTCAAAATCAGATGAGGATTTGGCAACACAGCTGCATGATGAAGGATATGTTGTGGATGGGAAAGCGTATAAATTATTTGCTTTCAGCCCCTGGATGGGAGTAGGGTATAAATTACTCGGATCTGCCGGGATACAATTATTATCTTCACAATCGAATATAACGGTTTCATTTTTATTGCCGGAAGTACTTTCGACTTTTGTGTCTGGCTTATTCATGGATCAAGCACATAGATTTTATTTTAAAAATAATAAAGTTATTCCAACAATAGTAACTGGTGTTGAAATAGCAAAATCTCCCCATTTTGTTGACGGAAAGATGGCATACTCATTAAAATCCGGAGCTAAAATTTCCATTAAGCATGAGCAATTTGCACATCCACAGTATATCGGTCCGGATCATGCTGAATACAAGAACCGATTCCTTCAAAATCTTAAAAACAAATACAGCGCTTCCATTATCAGTACAAAATACAGCGATCTTTCTGTACCTCTTGAGCTGAACATATTGTCATCGTATAAGACTCAAAAAATCAATGTGATGAAAGATGGATATTTCATTGAGATGAAAGGGTATAAATTTGATTTTGAATTGGAAGCACCTTCTGTTTTGCACAAAACGCTTTTTTATGCCGGGGTTGGCGAGGAATGCAGTATGGGAATGGGATGGGTAGAGGTTTTGGAGAAAGAGGAATAATGAATGAAGATTGTGATGTGAAGGATAAAGAATTGGAAAATATAAATGATGATTGAAAAATCAGGAATGCTTTTGGAAGTCGGATGTTTATATTTTTCAATTCAATAAACAGGTATAAATTATGCGAGGGATGAAAGATATTTGAAGTGCTTATAGTATTGATATAATAGTGAAGTATGGGATTTCAATTTAGAATTCTATTAGCCGGGGTGAAGAAGCCTCCGGTTTGGCGAGAAGTGGTTGTGGATGAAAAAATCACTTTTCACCATTTTCATGATATATTACAGAGAATTATGGACTGGGATAATAGCCATATGTATCAGTTTTCACCGGGAGGTTATGGTTCTTTGCCACGATTTATGCTCAAGACTGAGTACGCTGAATCAGAATTCTCTTCTGTTAGTAAACTTGCAAAAGGTCATGAGGGAATTTATGATTCAAAAAAGGTTAAGCTGGAAAACTTTTTTACAGAACAAAGAGGAAAAATAGTGTACATATATGATTTTGGAGACAACTGGAAACTCATCATCACATTAAAGTCAAAAATACCTGAAAAGGTAGATTTTCCATATCTTACAGGAGGCAAAGGAAAGTGTCCGCCGGATGATTGTGGTGGGATATGGGGATATCAAAACATGCTGGACGCATTGAATGATCCAAATCACCCTGAGCATGAAGATATGAGAGAGTGGCTGTGTTTAGATGACGGAGAAGGTGGGATCCACTGGATTTTGACATGGAGGAGGTAAATGGGATGTTGAAGATGTATGGGTGAGAGGAGAAATAAATCTAATTAATTGAATATGAGAGTATATATTAAACTATCTAAAAACACAAAACAAATACCATTTAACTATCAGCCAATGCTTACAGGTGTTGTAAATAAATGGATTGGGAGCGACAATACGGAACATGGGCGAAGTAGTTTGTTTTCCTTTTCTTGGTTGCAAAATACAAAGGCAAATAATAATGGAATATCAATAAGTGATAAGTCATATTTCTTTATCAGTTCCTTTGAAATTAATTTTCTTAAAGAAGTCATAAAAGGGATAATAGATTCCCCGGATGCTTTATATGGCACACGGGTATTAGATATCCAAATTAAGAATACTCCTGATTTTTCAAATTGTGAAAGATTTTTTTTAAGTAGTCCAATTCTGCTGAAGAAAAGAATTGGCGACAAAATAAAACATATGACATATTTGGATAGTGAATTTGAAAATATGATTACTGAAAATTTTAAAAAAAAATTAAGGTATGCTAAAATTATCGATAAGAATGTTTATATTACAATTGATAGGGAATATCCGTTTAGTCAAACAAAGTTAGTTGATTATAATGGTATAAAAAACAAAACTTCATTAGTTCCGATTATAATAAAAGGCAATCCTGAGCAAATAAAATTCGCATGGCTTGTTGGTTTAGGTAATAGTACAGGTATTGGTTTCGGATCTTTAAAATAATTAATATGAATACTTATTTCGTTGTTAAATATCATGGGCAGTTCGGTTTTATTAAGCCATGGACAGCAGTTAGGGATTCTGAAACTTTTAGTCAACAATTTTTAACACCTTCGATTGTTGAAGGCATTGAAAAGAAGATTTTTCCTGAATTATTGGAAACCTCGGGTATTTTAAAGATAAAACGACACCGTTTGAATTATTTAGGAATTGATATTCAACAGGAAAGAACTTGGTCGAAAGGAGGATTTAGGGCTAAAATGGAAAAAGGTCAATTTAAAACAAACCTAGCAATAATTAAACGTGGAGTGATGGTTGAGCCCTATTTATATTTGGCTTTTGAAAATCGAAAAGACGCGGAAGAGGCTATGAAACAACATATTTGTCTTTGTAGAAATGAAGATATATTGTTTCCGAGCGAAATAATAGAAGTTTCAGAAAAAGAATTAGATGAAATAGAAGGTTGCGAATTAATTTTTGAAGGCGATGGAAATGCTATGTTTAAAGTAGGGTATAATCGGTTTAAGGCTGCGGCAGACATGTTCGGACAATTGAAAATATTTGGAAATCCTATTCGGGAAAGTATATTATAGAATAATATGAAAACTTTAGATGATATATTAGCGAAAAGTAAAGATTTTGGAGGAACAACTCTTTTAGAGCATACACACCATGTTGCTTCAGCAATCGAGGTTTTTGCGGAAAAATATCAATTGGATTTTGATAAATCTTTAGCAGTCAAAGCTGCGATTATTCATGATTTAGGAAAGGCTCATTTTCATTTTCAGCGAAAGATAAATAATGAAATCTGTTATAAATCAATGAAGGAAAAAGCCGATTGGAATTATACTCATCGTCACGAAATTTCTTCTTTAGGATTTTTACCTGTATTCCCAAAATATGAATGGAATTCAATTATTGATATGGTAGTTGGACACCATAAATCGATTGAAAATGATCAGAGACAAAAAGGCATTTTGGATTTGGAAGAAAATGAAAGATTTTGGATTAGAAATCATCTTAAAGAATGGGAAATCTGGTCTCCTTATGGATTATTAGTTCTGGAACATTTTGGTTTTAAAGTTAGACCTATATCGCTGGCAGAAGCTGAAGAAGCTTTACAATACACTTTGGAGTATTGTGAGAATAAAAAATGGGGCTGGTCACCTTTAAGGGGTTTATTAATGTCAGCTGATCATTTTGCTTCGGCTTTCAGCCATAAAACCATAATGGCTTTAAATGACCTTTTTGCAATTCCAAATTTAAGTTTTTATAAAAATCCTGAGAGAGGAAGTGATTTGTATCCGCTTTCTAAAATTAATTCAGATGACAATAGACCACATACCATCGTAGTTGCCCCAACAGGATCGGGAAAAACAGATTTTTTATTAAAACGATGCAATGGACGTATTTTCTATACCCTACCTTTTCAAGCTTCGATTAATGCAATGTTTCAACGCATAAAGCATGATATTGAAATTGAAAATCCAAATATAGATACCAAAGTTAGGGTTTTGCACGCTACTTCTGCCCTTCTGGTAAAAAGCAATAAAGAAGCAGAATGCTTGCAACACTTTGGTGGTTCAGCAATCAAGGTTTTAACACCACATCAATTAGCTGGGATAATTTTCGGAACATCAGGATTTGAAAGTACAATGCTTGATTTGCATGGTACCGATGTTATTCTTGATGAAATTCATACATATTCTGAAATAAGTAGGTCAATGGTTTTAGAAATTGTAAGAACACTTTTACGCTTAGATTGTCGAATTCACATTGGCACTGCGACAATGCCTTCCGTTTTATATAACGAAGTGTTAAGTTTACTAAAAGAAAAAGGTGATGTCTATGAAGTAAAATTGGCTGATGAAATTTTAGATAGTTTTGACAGACACATCGTCGAAAAAATGGAGGATAAAACTCAAATTGATGAGATTTTAAATACAGCTTTTGAGAAAAAGGAAAAAGTTTTAATCATTTTTAATACGGTCAAAAAAGCACAGAAGGAGTTTAAACGTTTGACTGAATCATTCCCAGATGTGCCGGCATTACTAATTCATAGCAGGTTTAGAAGATGTGATAGAATTGAAATAGAAAATCGATTGAAATCGGAGTTTAATGGAGATGGATCTGATCAGTTTAGCAATGGATTAATGCCTTGTTTCGTAGTTTCAACACAAGTCGTGGAGGTAAGTTTAGATATTAGTTTTGATAGAATGATTACTGAAGTTGCTCCCTTGGATGCTCTAATTCAGAGGTTCGGAAGGGTAAACAGAAAACGAACAAAAGAAACGATTGGTAAGTACAAACCTGTTCATGTCATACAATTTGATGGGAACGCTCTTCCATATAAATTCGATGTTTTAAAAGATAGTTTTAACCAGCTCCCAAAAGGAGAAGTATTAAAAGAACGAAGTTTGCAATCAAAAATTGATAATGTATTTCCTACGCTTGATACTAAGGAGATTGATGTCCATTTAATTTTTCACAATGGGAAATATCGGATAAAAGAACTCTGTAGTAAGCCTTCCTCTGCAATAGTAGATGCTCTTGAGATTGAAAGTGCTACATGCATTTTGGAATGTGATAGAGAAAAATATTTAGTATGTCAATGGAGTGATCGTATTCCTTTAGAAATTCCTATTAGTTTCAAGACAATTTCAAGGTATAAAAACCAATACGAACAATTAGAAAAAGGTTCTTTCCCTTTTGTCATACCACAATCGGAAGCAGAACACCAAAAATACGGATTGGAATTAGTTGAACTTACAAATTTTCTCTGATATGTACACAAGCTATATTGGTAATAATTTTTTAAAAATCTATCGTCAGCGTAATAACCTACCTGATGAATATTCTGCTATAGATTTTTTTAATGAGGTGATGTTCCCTTTGTTTTATAATGATGAAGAGCATTTGATGCACGTTCATGGCTCATCTTTTTTTCAAAAAGTTTCTGACAAAGATTTAGTTAGTGGGAAATCAAAACAGCAATTTCAATTAGAAAGACTTCATCGTGATATTGAAAATAAAAAAATTAGTGGCTCGACTTATGTTGGATATGCAGCAGAAACTTTGGATGCAACTACTTCTGGACAGGTCACAAGCCTAAATGTTTCAATTAATTCAGATGAGATATATTCCTCTTGGATAGGACAAGCATTGGCGATTGGAGTAAGCGGAGGTTATGCAATGCAAATTAATGAAGACAACGTACTTTGGACTCTTTATGAAGGTTGGGAATATTATAGACGATACTTGTCTCAAACCCCAAATTTAAAGGATAAACAAATAGAAACCTGGAATGGACAGTGGCTAAATTATTGTTTTGGAAAAAATTTCGATAGAAACAATAAAGATTCTTTTTTTAATTACCTTAAACTAAAAATTGTTCAGGGCAATTTAGCTATTCCAACGATTGATTGGGTGAAAATAATTTTTGCATTGTCGAGACAATATCCAAATCAAGTTTTAACAGCTTACGCATATAATCTTTCTCAAACCAATACCACACTTGGTTTTATAAATATCATTTTACCTAAAGTCAAATCTTTAATTTTATTAAAAGAACTACTATATGTACTACCAGAAAACGGCCAATACGAAAAAGAGTTTGAAGAAGTGTATTCTACATATTACCATTTTTTAAACGCTTGTAAACTTGGTATAATTGGATTAAAAGCCTTAGAGCCGGATAAACTCAGAGATTATATGCCGAATTATACCTCAAAATATAAAATTAAATACTTAAAAATCAAAACAAAAGAAGATATAATTAATTTCACAATCTATAAAATTTGGATAATAGCTATGTTAAACAACAAAAAAGAACTCAATGCCTTGGCAGAACAGGTGGCACAATTATTAATTGACCTTGAAAATGAAATTGGTAAGTCTGAAAGCGGACGAGGAAAATCTTCCCAAAGTAGAATTAGTGAGGATTTCCTATTTTCTAAGTCAGTTAAGGAATTTATTGAAAACCTTACAAACTTAATGAAAAAATACTCATTAGGAGCAGAAGTATTTAAAAAAGTTAAAGATGCTGTTATAGAGTTACCCTCAGATCTTTTCTCCCTTTTTGTAACTCTTATCCAATTTGAATATCAATTCAAAAAATCCAATAAATAATCTTTAAAAATTAAAAGATATGAAACCATTTATTTATTTAAGAGCTTTACGTTATGCCGAACACACTGTATTTGGAGTTCAAGAAGGACAAAAGTTTTATACAGACCCTCGGTATGGTCGTCGTTTAGCTTATTCAAGCGGTCAACAAGTTAAGCGGTCAATTATGGAGACATTGTCAGATCATTTAAATGTACCGTTTGCAGCAATCACTTTTAATTGGGAAATTGACAAGAAAGGTAAAGCTGAAATGAAAGAACCACATTCTCCATGTGATCCTTCTTTCCCTGATCAATTACTTGGAGGATACATGAAAGCTGAAAAAGATAGCATGACCGTAAAACGAAGAAGTCCTTTGTCTATTTCAGCCATGAGACCTTTACATCCTTTATTAGGCGGCTTAGAGAGAGAAACAGAGGCTGTTGATTTTGACCGTTCGTCAAAACCAGATCACCATATTGTAAAAGTATATCAATTAGATGATAAAAACAATAGAGTAGAAATTCCACACGACGAGTTGAATGAATGGTTGATTTCTAAAAATAGAAGTTTGGGACCAAAATATTATAACCCTAGTGGCCAAACTCGTGCTACAGGTCTTTTCGTCAATGATATTGCCATTGACTTAAGAACCTTATTTTGTGTTTCTACCAACAGATTCGAGCCAGAGTTGTTTCCTGATATTGAAACTAAATTAAAAGAAACTGGGTGGACTCAGGGACAAAACGTTTTTGGCAAATGTTTGATTCTTCCAATAGAGCAAAGAAAAAGTATTATCCCTGCTCTTTCAGAATCTTTACTTAATTGGAGAATTACTTCTAATCAAGCTAGAAGTTTTAGCTTGATGGAAACTTTAGCTATTGCAATTAGTGATAATGCTAATCAAATTGCTTTTGCTATCAGAGGTGAACTTCGTGAAGATATTGAAATGCCTGCTGGAATCCCACGAATTGATGAATCAGCCAAAGCTGATATTTTCGTTACTCCATCGTGCTCTGGCCATGTACAGGGTTCAGTTGGTTCAGCTGATGCTATTGATAATGCCAAACAAAAATTGATTGATCTGATGATGGCATTTGATTATGAAAATCAGGTTTAAGAGAAATGAATAATTGAAATTTTTTCTCAACTTATTAAAAAATGATGGCAAACTATGAATCTATTTTTTGGAAGTTTCCAAAATAATTTCAATATTAAACACAATTATTACTTATACAATTGCCAGACATTTAATTGGTTATAGTGAATTTTGCTTTTTTCATTACTTCCAAAATATAATTGCTCAATTTCATGCTCAAATTAATACTTTTTTAACATTTATATTGCAATTAAATCCAAGCTTTGTAGATCATAAAATTTCATTTATAAAAAAATAATAGCCAAAACAGCCGATTTGCATAAATAAATGTTCAAAATTGAAGAATTGTTAGTGAGTTCCCGGCAATTGATCCGAAGTGTTTCCGATCGCTTTATCAGATACCTTTATCGGGATATCTTGTGGGATTCCCGTCTTGTTGGGATTAAAGGCACTCGTGGCACAGGCAAGAGCACACTTGTTCTTCAGTATCTCAAATTGTCAGACTTAAAGCCAGATGAAAAAGCATATATCTCATTGGATGATATATATTTTCTCAAGCATACGCTCCTTGATTTTGGCATGAAATTTTATCAGTCAGGAGGTAAATTGCTGGTTTTGGATGAGATACTCAAATATCCGCACTGGACACGGGGAATTAAAAATCTCAATGACAGATATCCTGAATTGAAGATTGTTTTTACTGGGTCATCCATTAAGGAAATCTCAAAAATGGAAGGGTATTTAAGCCGGAGGGCTATAATCTATGAATTGAAGGGGATGTCTTTTCGTGAATATTTATTATTTTCAGTAAGCCTGGACCTGCCGATTTTGGACCTTGATCTGATCCTCCATGGGGATTTTCATTTGGGAGATATTTTTCCAGTTGATTTTAAACCTCTAAAATATTTTAAAGAATTTCTCCAATTCGGTTATTACCCTTTTATAGTTGAAGGTAAGAAGTCATATTATCAATGTATCAGACAGATTGTTAGAACTATTGTCGAGTATGATATGGCAGAGGTAAAAGGGTTTGATATCAGACAAGCGAGAAAGCTCCTTCAATTATTGTATATTATATCGCAGCATGTTCCTTTCAAACCCAATTTATCTTCCCTGGCTCAAAAGTCGGACATTCATCGAAATTCCATAAACAATTACCTGTATTTTCTTGATCAGTCACGCTTGATCAGCCTGCTTTACCATCACATTTTTAGTATTTCCTCATTGCAAAAGCCAGAAAAATATATTTGGAAAATACCAACTTGCTATTTGCAATGAGCGAACAATTACCGAATAAAGGCAATGTTCGGGAGACATACTTTCTCAATCAATTGAGAACCCGACATGACGTTGCACAATCAAAAATATCAGATTTTCTGATTGATGACAAATATACATTAGAAGTAGGTGGTGCTACAAAATCCACCAAACAGATTCAAAATATCGAAAATGCTTGGATAGTGAGGGATGATATAGAATTAAAAGTGAACAATATTTTACCATTATGGATTTTTGGATTTTTATATTAATTTACCATGATAATCACTGCAACACAAATCAATTATTATCACCTTTGCCATCGAAAGCTTTGGCTTCACGCCAACGAAATCCGGATGGAACACACATCAGATACAGTCAGGGAAGGTAAACTGATAGGCGAGAATTCTTATAAGGATCGCTCATCCAGATACACTGAACTTGAGCTGGACGGAATCAAAATTGACTATTATGATGCAAAAAATAAAATCATCCATGAAATAAAGAAAAGTGACAAAATGGAGAAGGCACATGGGGCTCAGGTAAAGTATTACCTTTATAAACTTTGGCATCTTGGCATCAAAGACGCTTCAGGAATTTTGGAATATCCAAAATTGCGAGCAACTACCAGCGTTTTACTGGAAGAAAGTGACTTTGAAATCATTCCCAAATGGGAAAATGAGATCAAGACAATTATTTCAGCAGATGAAATTCCACCAGTATTGGGAAAAGCGATCTGTAGAAAGTGCAGCTATTTTGAGTTTTGTTATGCGTGATTCTTAAATTATTAACCCTGACAATATAGAATTATGGGAGCTCTAAAGGACTTGACTATTCCATTACTGCCCGGCAGGTATTACCACATTTTTAACAGAGGCATCAACAGACAAGGCATTTTTTACGATGAGGATAACTATAAATATTTTTTGCATAAGTATGCGGAAAAAATGACAGGGTATTTCGATACCTATGGGTACTGTTTGTTGGAAAACCATTTTCATCTTTTCGTAAAGGGTGTATCAGCAGATGCTTTATTGAGCAAAGCAATCGTTGATTTCGATGTAGTTAACCGTGCATTCGTCAAAGAGTATGTTTTGCCCTGGCTCAGACGTATTGGATTGGATATTTTGTCGGTGACTTTGTTGCAGGGAGAAGATTTCGCCGGGAAGGGAAAAGATTTAACAAATTTTAGAAATTTGTTAAATCAATCTGGTTTACCCATGAAAACAGGAGGAGTGGGCATGTTAGAAAGAGATTTGACAAATTTCAGAAATTTGTTAAATCTTTATGAACAACACGGTGACACGCGATCCAACCCCGATGCTTATCCGCTAAATCTTTCATCTTCTGACTTTCTTGAACAACTTTGTTCCTACGTGCTTTCTGAACGATTCAGAGGCTTTATGCTTGGTTATGCCAAAGCTATAAACAAACAACAAAAACGTACAGGAAGCCTCTTTCAGAAAGCCTTCCGGAGGAAATACATTCCCGATGATGAACAGGAGAAAAAACAAGTGCTTTGCTACATACACCACAATCCTATTCATCACCATTTCAGCAACGATTACGGAAGCTACCTGTGGAGCAGCTACAATGCTTTTTTATCAAATTCACCAACAAGGCTATGCAGGAATGAAGCATTACATTGGTTTGGAAATTCAGATGAATTTATAGTGTATTCAAGAGAATACGAAACTCGAAAAAAAATATCCGACTGGATCATAGATGTGTAATAAAAGAACTAAAAATGAGACGTACATATTACCTTTTTAACAATGGACAGATGAGTCGTAGAGACAATACCCTCTGTTTTATTGCCAGAAATTCTGATGGGATCGAACAAGCTCCGAAATATATTCCCATAGAAACAATTGAAAGCATGTACGTTTTCGGAGCTTTGGATGTCAATGCAGCATTGCTTAATTTTCTAGGCAAGAAAGATATTTCTTTGCATTTTTTCGATTATTATGAACATTATACCGGCTCATTTATGCCAAAAGATCAATTACTGGCAGGCAAAATGCAAATTGAACAAACGAAAACATATTTGAATAAAAAAAGACGTTTACATATTGCTGTCGGATTGATTGAAGGTGCCACCTTTAACATGCTAAAAAACCTTAAATATTATAACAACAGGGGTAAATCATTGTTGGATCAAATTAACTTAATAGAACAATATAAATGCAATTTGGATGATGTGACAGATATTCCTGAATTAATGGGTCTGGAAGGGAATTGCCGGCAAATTTATTACCGGGCATTTGATGAAATAATTGAAAATTTCACTTTGAATGCCAGAGTAAAGCAACCTCCTGACAATGAAATCAACGCGCTGATCTCATTTGGCAATATGGTTTGTTACACTTTGACTTTGGATATGATTCACCATACGCAGTTAAATCCAACCATCAGTTTTTTGCATGAGCCCGGATACCGGCGATATTCACTAGCCTTGGATATTTCTGAGGTCTTCAAACCAATATTAGTGGATAGAACCATTTTTAGGGTGTTAAATAAAAAAGAGATCCAGATCAAACATTTTGACAAACACCTTAACGGTTGCTTTTTGAATGAAAATGGTAAAAAGGTATTCATGAAGGCTTGGGAAGAAAGGTTGAGTGAAACTATAAAACACCGGACTTTAAAGAAAAATGTAAGTTATAAGAGTTTGGTAAAATTAGAGTGTTATAAATTAGCTAAATATATCCTGAAAGACGAACCAAGTTATAATTCATTCAAAATCTGGTGGTAATATGTATGTGATCGCAGTATATGATGTTGGGGAAAAAAGAGTAGGACGAATGCTTAAGTTGTGCAGGCAATACATGACCTGGATTCAGAATTCTGTTTTTGAAGGAGAGATATCTGAAGTGCAACTGACTGAATTAAAGTACAAAGCCAAAAAACTGATGAAGGATAATGAAGACAGTTTAATATTCTTTAAAAGCAGGGAGATGCGTTGGCTAGACAAAGAAATTATTGGGATAGAGCGAAATAGTACTGAGAATTTTTTATAAATTGCAAAAAAAAAAGATCTTTGAAATATTGGATTAACTTAGGCGTCGATTGTTAATATCAAATACATAAAACTTTGAATATTCAGTTATCATTCTGAGTTGCGATATTATAAATAATTAATTATTAACCACATATAAAAGTTGTCGGAAAGGAGCCTAAAACAGGTTATTTGAGGTCGACGCCAAAAACTGTTGATTTTCAGTTAAAATAGGAATGTAATTAATTGAAAATCAATTATTAATATAGTCGTTTGGAACGGTTATTAATCGAACCATTATGGAATTGAAACCGGTCTATTTATCCAAGTTGCCATACGCCCTTTTGTTATTAATCGAACCATTATGGAATTGAAACGGTATTGAGTGCCCCCGCGCGCCAGCATACGCAGAATTATTAATCGAACCATTATGGAATTGAAACAATAAAAAAGGGCAGCATTCCAAAGACCGAATTAATTATTAATCGAACCATTATGGAATTGAAACACGCCGCTGTTTGGTTATCGTTCAACTTAGGAAGTTTATTAATCGAACCATTATGGAATTGAAACTCTTAGAGATGGCAAGAAGCAATCCCAGATCATTGGTTATTAATCGAACCATTATGGAATTGAAACGCAGCTCACAGGCTTCCCATTCGCGCACGATGATGCTTATTAATCGAACCATTATGGAATTGAAACTCTGCTGGATATTATGAAATAAATTTTAATAGTGTTTATTAATCGAACCATTATGGAATTGAAACATCATGATCAGTATAATCTGTTGACCAAGCAGCCGCTTATTAATCGAACCATTATGGAATTGAAACTAAGTTCAGGTATCGTCTTTGCCTGACTGATTCGTTTACTATTAATCGAACCATTATGGAATTGAAACTTTCCACAAGCTCAAACGTGCTGTATTTTTTTGGCACTATTAATCGAACCATTATGGAATTGAAACAATCGTATGCAGCTATCCGGCTGCTGCCTGAACCTACTATTAATCGAACCATTATGGAATTGAAACTGCTTATACTTAAAATAGGAAACTTCTTAACTTCATCTATTAATCGAACCATTATGGAATTGAAACTTCGATATAATCAAGCCATTTTTCAGGTGGTGACTCTATTAATCGAACCATTATGGAATTGAAACATCGTTTGTACGTCTTTCATCGTCTTTGGTCAACAACTATTAATCGAACCATTATGGAATTGAAACTTTCAGTACTGAAAGGTATCTTAACAAATGAACTTGGCTATTAATCGAACCATTATGGAATTGAAACTGAAGTTACACGCTAAGTAGCACTGACCGCAAATAACTATTAATCGAACCATTATGGAATTGAAACTTAGCATGGGTGGTGCAAAGTATGATCCAAGGAATTCTATTAATCGAACCATTATGGAATTGAAACTTTATACATCCCGGGTATTCCGGATCCGGTGTATATACTATTAATCGAACCATTATGGAATTGAAACTTTGGTGTCACCTGGTGGACCTTGTGCACCGGTGGCGCTATTAATCGAACCATTATGGAATTGAAACTTCGAGGATCATCACAAGATCGACACATTTTATATTACTATTAATCGAACCATTATGGAATTGAAACCAATTTAACTCCGATATGTCTTAAAATCTACCATTGCTATTAATCGAACCATTATGGAATTGAAACTGTAGTTACGCAAGGTTCCAAGCAACCTGTTGAATGCTATTAATCGAACCATTATGGAATTGAAACATGTATTGCTATTCAATTACCCGCGCCGATGGTTTCTATTAATCGAACCATTATGGAATTGAAACTCGCTGATGATGAGAATACATCTCAAATGGTCAATACTATTAATCGAACCATTATGGAATTGAAACGTCGTATTATCCGGAAGCGGAATGTTAATCTCACTGCTATTAATCGAACCATTATGGAATTGAAACAAGCCTGCAACCGCAATTCCTATCCATAGCTTCTGCTATTAATCGAACCATTATGGAATTGAAACGTCTCAATGAGCCTGGCAATGGTCACGATCATGGTACTATTAATCGAACCATTATGGAATTGAAACCTATGTCTACACCTTTTTCAGATATCAGCGAAAAGCCTATTAATCGAACCATTATGGAATTGAAACTTATGAATCAAGAACTTCTAAAAAAACAGATTCCTTCCTATTAATCGAACCATTATGGAATTGAAACTAAGATTCCCTTATTTTGGCCGATAAACCTGCGCTGCTATTAATCGAACCATTATGGAATTGAAACATTTTTACTACGACCTGCTTGGCTGCATAGGCGTAGCTATTAATCGAACCATTATGGAATTGAAACTTCACAAATACTGCAAATTTCACTGTGCCTTTTTGACTATTAATCGAACCATTATGGAATTGAAACAGTATAACAGATATCCCGATTTTTCAACTAAATACTCTATTAATCGAACCATTATGGAATTGAAAAACTGTTGCTTTGGCTGACAACATTACTCCTGGATTACTATTAATCGAACCATTATGGAATTGAAACAGGTCTATTTATCCAAGTTGCCATCCTTCCTTTTGTACTATTAATCGAACCATTATGGAATTGAAACTTGAGGGCTGCTACCATAAGCATTTTTACCAACATTCTATTAATCGAACCATTATGGAATTGAAACATTCTGATGTATCAGCTTTTACAGTCCAATTGTTTCCTATTAATCGAACCATTATGGAATTGAAACAACTTATGAAGGTATTGCCTTTCTGGGCGCAGGGATCTATTAATCGAACCATTATGGAATTGAAACTATATTCATCGCTGGATGCCTCTCTGCTCAAAGGCACTATTAATCGAACCATTATGGAATTGAAACAGGCTTATGATCCTCTGCTTGACCTGGGCAAGAGTCTATTAATCGAACCATTATGGAATTGAAACAAGCCTATACAGGTGTTATCATTTCCCTTTGTATTATCTATTAATCGAACCATTATGGAATTGAAACATCACAATACTTGGAATCAAAATGCAAATCGGAACACCTATTAATCGAACCATTATGGAATTGAAAATGTGGGAATTGATGTTGAAAGGGTGGTGCGTTCAGAATCTATAATGCACATTGGATTTTTTAATATTAATGCATTATTTGAAACTGTAGCCCCAACAGGACTCGAACCTGTATCTAAGGTTTAGGAAACCTCCATTCTATCCCTTGAACTATGGGGCCAAAATTTTGAGTGTGCAAAAGTAATTAAATATTTTTTTTTGCCAAATAATTATAACTTGAAGATGTAGGAGTATTTACCACATTGTTCCGGTGCAGCTTTATAATCTTCCTCCCACAGGTATTTGGCCATTGCATCTAAAGCGGCTTGCTGCAGTCTTCTGTCCTTGATGGTGGTTTCTTTTTCAATGATTGAAACAAATGTATTTTTTCCTCTTCTGTTTATACATACCTTCATAGTGATCTTTCCGTTTTGACGAACTAATTCAGGAGGAATTTTTCCAGACACTGGTTGACGACCAAAAATTCCATCACCAGTACCATCAAATATTCCTGTTCCGGCGCCTTTAGTACCTTTCCCAGAACTGGAATCGTTACCTGAAGCATCTTTACCTTCACCTGTACCTGTCTTTCCCTGGCCAGTGCCCGTTCCGGGTTTATTGGATGGTTTTGCAGTGCCTGTTCCTGGCGAACTTGATGTGCCGGAAGTTCCTTTACCTGATCGTTTTGGAATGCTGACTACTTCGTCAGACGAGCCTGCGGAAGCAGATGTATTGGAAGATTTGGATTTATTGGATTTAGGTATTTCAGCGATCACGTCATTATCTTCAAAAATAGTAGATTCAATAGGTCTCGACGGCGTTGCAGGTGTTCTTGTGGTGGTTGGTTCAGCAGTCTTGGGTTGTTTAATTTCAATTTTCTCCACAGGAGGCGCTTCCCTTGGACTTTCAACTTCTTTATTCTCGGGACTTTGTTCGCCTTCAGCCGAAGTGCCTTTAATACTGGAAGACTCCTGTTCCTTGATTTTTTCAAGAGACCTTTTAGTGATCTCCTGAGGAGTTTTGGCAAATGCAATGGCAACAGAATACTGTGTATCGATCGTTTTTTCCGGATCTTTTTTGAGCAAAGGCCATAAAGTGATCAAAAGAAGCAGCAGATGGATTGTAACTGAAATCCATAGACTCTTCTTTCTGTGTTCTTCTTCCTTAAATAAAGTTAATCCCTCCATTGATCTGATTTGATTATGATTGATAACGTTGACTCCTTTTTTATTATTATACGACAGTTTCAATTCACATTGAAACGCACAAAGATATATTATAATAAATCAAAATATAACACAATTGGTTCATTTATTTATCCATACATTGTTTTCAGGCTTCAAATCCACCATTCTTTTTGCCGGATCTACAGTGATCTTTTTTATTTCGTCCGATTTCATTCCCAATTCAATGACATAGGTAACATAAGGCCATGACCAGGGCTCCATCGTGAATGTCATCGATTGCCCGTAATGGATGTCTTCTTCAGGATTTTTGGGCCATTGCATCAAATCGACAGGAATATAAAAGAGGGTAGAGACGCCTTCTTCATATTCCACAAGCAAATCTACAGGCATGAGTATATTGCCTTTATTCATGAGGTACAAATGAAACAAACCTTCTGTACTGGTATCTACTGCGATCTCTATATCTGTGTACATGGTGGTGTTGAGCCAGAAATGAAAAAACCAGTCCAATTCCATCCCACTCGATTTTTCCATAACCTTCTGAAAATCTGCAGGTGATGGATGTTTGAATTTCCAGCTTTCGAAATAGGTTTTTAAAGCCTGATCAAACAATTTTTTCCCTATGATATATTCCAGTTGCTTGAGGAAAAGTTCTCCTTTAGTATAGGCTGCCTTATAGTAGGCAGTTGAAGAATGAAACAAATCCGCCGGTGTATTCATGATCTCTTCGAAGCCGGATTTTACGATGAACCTGTAATCTTCCTGTTGTTGTTCATACGGAAAATCACATTCATTCCTGCCAAAAATGATGTTATTCTCAGCCATATATTGCTTGATTTCCGTTGTTGCAAAACTTACAAAACCTTCATCCATCCATGAGTATTTGTTTTCGTTGGTGGCAACCGATGCCTGAAACCAACTGTGCATCAGTTCGTGCAGTGTCACCCCCAGCAAAGAACCCAGACTTCTTTCACCTGTGATAAAAGTGCACTTAGGATATTCCATTCCTCCGTCTCCGGCCTGAATGATGGTATAGTTTTTATAGGGAAAATGACCAAATCGCTCGTTGATATACGGTAGGATCTGAGCAATGGCGTTTCCCGTTTTTTGCCAGATACCGTCCTGATTGAAAGCTTCCATATAAAACATTCGGATATTAGTTCCATCCTCAGTTTTTATAGAATAGTTTTTAAAATTTTTATCAGCGGCCCAGGCAAAATCGATCACTTGATCAGACTTGAATCTCCATAGATTTTTAGGTGTACCGGGAACAGGGTAGGTTTCCGTTATATCAGCTCCTGCTGCAAGAATATAACTTGAATCGATCAGTATATCTACCTGATAATCCCCGAAATTACTGTAAAATTCCCTTCCAAGATATTGGTTTGCATGCCAGCCTTCATTGTCGTACATACAGATTTTGGGATACCATTGTGCCATGGAGAAATCGATCTCTTCATCATTATCATAACCGGCTCTGCGGACAATTTTAGGTATTTTGATAAAAAACTCAATTTTAAATATAGCTGAATCGCCGGGCAATATCGCTTCTGGCAACAAAGCCGTCATGATGGTTCCATCTATATGAAAACTTACAGGATCTCCGTTCATTGACAAATACCAGATATCCACCTTTCCTTTCTCTTTATCAGGCATTAAAGACAAGCGCTTATTCAGTTCCATTTCAACATCAGGCAATTGCTGAGACCTGATATCCATCAGACTGTTGGGCTGGAATGCATTGTAAAACAAGTGAAAATAAACATGATAAAGGGTGTCTGGTGAATGATTGGTATAAACAATGGAGGATGTTCCTGAATATGTTTTATTCTCTGCATTAAAATCAATGGCGATCTGATAATCAGCTTTTTGCTGCCAGTATGTTTGTTGTCCGAATGAACTTTCCGAAACGATCAGGAAAACAAACATATAAATGATTTTACTTAAAGTATTACTATAGATTAATTTATCCAATATAATGATTTATAAAGTTTTAATAATAGGATCCACCCATTTAAAAGATTTTCCGATGCTTTGCCAATGAAATCTGCGGGATGCCAGAACCATAAAGACCACTGCCACCAGCGCAAAACCAATTACCATCATTTGCGGATTGATCTCATGCACTTTATAGAGAGAATTGGTCCGTAGCGCTGCACCTTCATAAGTGACCAGCGTTGCACCAAAAAAATTATTGGCAAAATGGATGCCCATGGCCAGTTCCAGGCGATCATCCATGATCGTGATGAACGCCAGGATCAACCCGGATGCGAAATAGTAAATGACCATATTGATGGTTCCGTATTGTTCAATCTCCGGATTTGCAAGGTGAATGGACATAAACAAAAACGAAATGACCAGCATGGCCAGCCATTTGGATCTGGTATGGTAACCAATGGTCTGCATCAGATAGCCACGAAAGAAAAGCTCTTCAAAACTTGTTTGTAGTGGCAACATGATCACGCAGATCAATAATAATAAAAAATATTCCCGTCCGGGAGCCACATATTCATAATTTTCCGGACTCAGATAATAGGAGATAATCTCCATAAAAAGACTGATACTGAACCATACACCGAATCCCCAAAAAAATCGCTTCCAGTCAACTCTTTCAACGTAATTGATCAGGGATGTAAAATTTCTTTTATGGAAAACGAAAACGACAAAATATAAAAAAGCCAGGGCGGTCACAAATATCAACAAACTCAATACCAACCCAAAATTCGTAGAAATTCCGAATTTTTCAAAATCCAGATTTTCAGAGAATTCAATGAGGTCTGAAGAATCTAAAGCGGGATCTTTGCTTATTTTATAAGTCAAAACGAGACTCATAGGAATCTGTCCAATGATATAGCCTAACGAAACCACTAAAGCGCCTGCGACAAACAGCCACCAATGGTGTGCACCTTTTCCGGCATTAATAAAAAACATGTTATACTTGCTTTAGTGTCTTAAAAATTGAATTCATGAATTTTTTTGGCAGAACTTTAAAGAAATTTGAAGTAGAATTAAAACCTCACTGAATATTTACCCCTTTGGATATATATCCAACGGGGCAGGCAAGGATGAACGATGTTAGATTTTAGAATAGAAATACAAGATCTGAAATCGTTCATCGGTGTTCCTCGCTTGCCCGTATGGGCTTGCCCGTATGGGCTTGCCCGTATGAGCCTGCCCGTTCGGGGCCTGCCCGTGTGGGGCCTGCCCGTATGGAGGGTTCTTAAATCAATTTCTTCTTTGGTTCTGACTCGTCCAGTTTAGGATTCTTCAGGATTTGAAATGGTTGCTGTCCGATGGAAACCAATGGTATGTGTTGCATCCTTGTCATCATCAAAATCTTCCCACTCAGCAATCTCATCCATAAACATTTCCACATGACGCAACACATGAATTTCCTTTAATTCTTCCGGCCTGACGATCTCTATGGTTTTAGGCATTTTGGGCTGGCCGATTCCTTCGATATATGGGTAGCCGATCAATATGCCAATTTTGCCATTGAACAGTTGATGATAAGTCAATACACCCCCGTTTCTTATCAGGGCTCTCTTGGTTTTATCAGAAATGCGTTCATAAATGCCACTGTCTTTAGTTTGTAAAGCAAGAGAAATCGCTTCCAATCCTTCATAATTATCATTGATCACCACTTCTCCCTGTATACCTGCATCGGTGATGAGTTGTTCCAGTGTCAGGGTGATCATATTTTTATGGCTGGTTTCCCATTGGGTTCTGTAATCCTGGGTGTTCTGAAGTACTTTATCAAGTTTCTTAACGTTCGTTAGCAATTTGGTGATGTCCATCGTTCAATTTTCTTGCAAAAGTAGCATTTATTTAAAAAACAACTCAATAATTACAAGGACATTGACTCACAATTATAAAATCAATTTCGTTCTTACCTGAGCACTTTTTTGAATTTTTTATAAAAAATGCGATCCATCCATTTATCTGGCATACAATGGCTGACTAATATCATCATCAGGTTATTTTTGGTAACCAAATATCTTGTTGCAGGATTTTTCTTTTTCATTACCCGCAGCACCAGTTCGCTGATTCGTTCAACTGGTAAAGCATTTTTTTCCGAGGTTTCAATTTCTTGGGTCAAAGCATCATATACTGCTTCGAAATCTGTATTTAAATACGGATTCTGCTTAGGAACAGATTTTCCCCATATCGGCGTTCTGATAGGTCCAGGTTGAATCAAAACAAGTTTGATCCCGAAAACTGCAAGTTCTCTTCTGTAAATATCTGACATACTTTCCAATGCATGCTTGGATATACAATACGGCCCCAGGAAAGGGCTGTTGAATATTCCGGAGACACTGCTTATATTGATGATCATTCCCGGCTTAAAAGGCGTATTGAAACCGGCACCCATCTGGGGTAATAAAGCATTTGTTATGCTGAAAACGCTGTAAAAATTGATTTTCATCTGTTGATGGAGCTCTTCGTATGGCAAAAGCATCATGGGTCCTCCCATGGCTACTCCGGCGTTATTTATCAAACAGAAAATACCATTTTCTCCTGTCTTTTCCTTTATTTTCTGTCCAAAATTAGTGACAGCATGCTGGTCCAGCAAATCCAGTACAACGTAATCAAAATGACCTTGAATCTCCCTTTTTAGCTTTTCACCCTGCAACTGATCCCTCACTGTCCCGATCACCCGATACCCAGCATGAGAGAGTTTAATACACAATTCGCGTCCGATTCCGGTTGAAACACCTGTAATGACCACAATTTTCAAGTTCATAATCATCGATTTAGATTGATTTATCAGGCTTGATCAAAATACAAAAACAATATCCGAAAATGATTTCCTGTTAGTACCATTAAAATGTTTACTAAATAAAATGCAAATACAACTGATTTTTCATCACCATTCGGATTCCAGATCCATGAACTCCAAAAACAACAGATCCAATACCATTTAATGCCCCTTTTGATTTAAACCAGTTTTTCAATTTGGCGATTTGGAAAACTGTTTGCCATAATTATTGTTAAAGTTAAAAAAGTTTTGGGCAATCATAAACAAATGCCTACTTTTAAATTTTAAAACAACAAATATGAGTCAAAACAAATTTGTCTTCGCAGATGAAGAAAAAACCATCCGGTTGATGGAACACTATAAGCAAATTCTGGATATATCCGGCGAAGATACCAATCGGGAAGGATTACTTAAAACCCCTGAGCGAGCTGCAAAAGCAATGCAGTTTTTGCTTCACGGATACCAGGAAGACCCTGTTGCCATCCTCCAAAAAGCTGTTTTCAAGGAAGATTATGACGAAATGGTGATCGTGAAAGATATAGATGTATATAGTTTATGCGAACATCATCTTTTACCCATTTACGGCAAAGCACATGTGGCTTATATACCAAACGGTTACATAGTAGGTCTGAGCAAAATACCTAGAATTGTTGAAGTTTTTGCCAGAAGACTTCAGGTTCAGGAAAGATTAACGCTGGATATAGTGGATGCCATCAATACCACCCTAAAACCTCTGGGTGTTGCAGTGGTCATAGAAGCATATCACATGTGTATGATGATGCGGGGGGTTCAAAAACAAAACTCAGTCACAACGACTTCTGCATTCAAAGGCGCATTTGAAGACAGCTCCACCAGAAATGAATTTTTAAAATTGATATCCAGCAGATTACATTAATAAAGTTAAAGTGTTAGTTTAAATGAATGCATATCTGTTTCCGGGTCAGGGTAGTCAGTTTCCAGGGATGGGAAAGGATTTATTTGATACCAATGATGAAGTCAGCAACATGTTCCATCAGGCAAATGAAATTTTGGGATATGATATCGCCAGTGTAATGTTTTATGGGAGCGAGGAAGATCTGAAACAGACCCGCATCACGCAACCAGCCATGTTCCTGCATTCCATCGCCAGCGTGGTCGCTGCGAAAGAAAAATTCTTTCCTGCAATGGTGGCTGGTCATTCTTTAGGTGAGATCAGTGCATTGACAGCTGCCGGGGCATTGGACTTTGAATCAGGTTTAAGACTGGTCAGCGCCCGGGCTTTGGCCATGCAGGAAGCATGTGAAATTGAAGATAGTACTATGGCTGCCATTTTGGGTTTGAGTGATGAAGCAGTAGAACTGATCTGCTCAGAGATTGACGGACCGGTAAGTCCTGCCAATTATAATTGTCCTGGCCAAATCGTTATTTCAGGATCTAAGGAAGGCGTCACAGCCGCCATCGAAAAATGTCAGGAAAAAGGCGCATTAAAAGCCATTGAATTGAAAGTTGCCGGAGCATTCCACAGCATTTTCATGGAACCTGCTCAGCAGAAATTGGCTGCGGCTATCAGGGATTCTCAATTTAGTCAGCCTGTTTGCCCTGTGTACCAAAATGTGAATGCGCAACCAAGCGTTGACCCGGAGGTATTAAAGGCTAATCTTTTAGCACAGTTGACTGCTCCCGTAAAATGGACTCAAACCATCCGGCAAATGATTGCCGATGGAGCTGATAAATTTATAGAAGTTGGAGGAAATGGTCGCACATTGATTACATTTGTAAAAAGAATAGATCGAACTAAAGCAACAGAATCCATTTAAAATGAGTCAGATGTCATTCAAAAAAGGGGATATTTTACTTTCGCAACCATTCATGATGGATGGCTATTTCAGTCACTCTGCCATTTTATTGGCAGAACTCAATGAAGAAGGCGCTGTCGGCTTTGTGATCAACCGACCGGTTGAAATCCTTGTGGATGAAATTATCCCCGATTTTCCTGATTTTAATTCAATCGCGTATATGGGTGGACCTGTCTCCACGGACACCCTGCATTACGTACACAGGGTAGGTGAGTTGCTGGATGAAAGTATAGAGATTATTTCCGGCATTTTTTGGGGAGGTAATTTTGAACAATTGAAAGCGCTGATCCGGCAGGGCATCATAACGCCTGATGACATCAGGTTTTATATAGGATACTCAGGCTGGTCTGAAGGACAATTGGAAGGTGAATGGGAAATGGGTTCATGGTTAAGAGCTGATTTTGATATGAATTTTATTTTCAACAGTGAACCTGAAGCTTTGTGGAAAAAAATATTGTCTGCCAAAGGTGAAAATTTCACCATTATTGCCGATATGCCTTCCGACGACCTGCTGAATTGATCCCGGCCTGTAATTTTGGAGGCTAAAATAATTTTTATCGGTTCAATTTCCTCAATTGGTTCAGCAACGCATTCAAATCCTTAGGCATTGGAGATTCAACATCGATCAATTGCTTGTTTTCAGGATGTTTGAACACCACTCTTGAAGCATGTAACGTCAGCCTGGAGATCAAAGGAAGCTCAAGTTCGCCGTCTTTGATCCTGTATCTCCTTTTTTTAATATCCGACAAAAAGAATTCTTCCCGCCTTCCATAAAGCCGGTCAACCAATAGCGGATAGCCCATATATTCCATATGGACCCTGATCTGATGGGTTCTGCCCGTAATGAGTTTACATTCTATCAGGGTAGCTGTTCCGAATGACTCGATCACCCTGTATAATGTAACAGCTTTTCTGCCCTTTTTGTGAACACTTGCAGTCGTAGCATTGGGCTTGATGAAAATAGGTTCATCGATCCCGACCCAATCTTCATTTTGGAGGCTTCCTTCCACAAATGCCAGATAGTATTTATCAATTTCCCTGTTCATGAACAACTCAGTAAAATACTGCTGAACTTCGAGGCTTTTAGCAATGATGACCAAGCCACTGGTTTGTTTATCAATCCGATGTACAAGCCGGAGGTTTTCACCATAGTCTGCCACCAATCTGTCGAAAAGCCCGGGAACCGGATTATTGCTTCGTTCAGCAATGACCGGAATACCTGATGATTTATCAACGATCAAAAAGGATGGATCGTCCATCAATATTTTGTAAGGGATCCTACTGCTCATTTTTTGGTAGCTGGGTGAATTTTTTTCTTCCTTCAATGAAGTAATCCCAGATGATCACGCGTGAATATTTTCCTGCCATGCGTTCAGAACCAATGGAAGATTTTTTGATCAGTTTCCAATTTGCCAAACGCTTCTCAAGTATGTTTTTGGTATTGGCATAAATATACATGTGAGCTCTCAGGATAGCCATGAAGGCTTTTGGTCTTCCTTCCAGTAAAAATTTGAATGCTGCGATCCCATCCAATACCAGTCTTACAGGAAATTTCCAAACGGTTGCTCTTTTATAATCATTTTTGAGCATCATCATCAGGTTATTTCTGAAATTAAGGTAAGTTTTATGAGGATTGACATAAGAAAGGGTGCCGCCTCCGAGGTGATACACTTTTGAAGATCCAACTGAATAAACCTTATATCCGGCTTGTTTTATTCTCCAACATAGATCAATTTCTTCCTGATGAGCAAAAAAACTGGTATCAAAACCGCCGATATCGGTAAAAAGTTTTTTCCTGATCACCATTGCTGCACCGCTGGCCCAGAATACTTCTTTGTTATCATCGTACTGGCCTTCATCTGTTTCTATGGTATCAAATATACGACCTCTGCAGAAAGGATATGCCAAAAGGTCCAGGTAACCACCAGCAGCACCTGCATATTCAAACTTGTTTTTTTCGTCACAGGAAAGAATTTTGGGCTGTGCCACACCAATCTGTCTGTCCTTTTCCATCAAATCAATGATAGGGCTCAACCAATCTGTATCCGTTTCTACATCAGAATTTAACAAAACTATATATTTATAATCATCGAGCGCCTTAATAACCCTGTTATATCCTTCAGCAAAACCGTAATTTTGATCCAATTCATGGATGTCGATTTCAGGATAATACTTTTTTACGAAAGAAATTGAATCATCTGTTGATCCATTGTCTGCGATGATAAGTCTGAAAGGTATATCAGTATTTGAAACAACTGAAGGAAGGTACTCTTCCAAATAGTCTTTACCATTGTAATTGAGGATGATCACTGCAATATTAAAAGGTAATTCCAGTTTTTGAAGGTGGGTTTTAATTAACTCCAGTGCATTCAATTTATCATTGGCTAATTGTGTCTGAAGTTCTCCTGCTGTCTCGAATTTTGCTTCTCCCCTGATAAAATCAAGGACCTCAACTTTAACATAAGCGCCATATAATTCCCTGAAAAAATCGAACAGATGTATTTCTACCACTTTACTGTAATGATCACCAAACGTTGGCTTGGATCCGATATACATCATTCCATCGTATGGCGTTTCTTCTATCAACACTCTGACAGCATAAACCCCTTCTTTTGGGATCAGTTTTTTTGGATTGATCTGGAGATTGATGGTCGGATAACCTAATTTCCGTCCTATTTTTTCGCCATCCACCACTTTCCCAGTGATAGAATAATTATAATTCATGTATAATCTGGCAGTTTCAATGTCTCCGGCTAATAGAGATTCTCTGATGATGCTAGAACTGATCGCATTGTCCTCTACCTCCTGTTTTGAAATCACTATGATACGGTAAGCATATTTCTTGGCATATTGCTTTAATAAATACAGATCTCCAGATCTGTTCAGACCATATCTGTGATCGTATCCAATGATGATGATAGCAGGGTTAAAATACTTAATGAGGAAATTCTCTATATAATCACCCGGGTGCATTTGTGAGAACTCAATGCTGAAGGGGATGATCACCAGGTGATCGATCCCTGTTTTACGCATCAGTTCAATCTTTTCATCATCTACACTCAATAATCTGAAATCTTTTTCAGAGGCAGATAAAATCTCTCTGGGATGAGGACTGAAAGTGATCACTACGCTTTCATAATCATTTTCCCTTGCTTTAGCTTTCAGACGATTGATTATTTTTTGATGGCCAATATGAAGTCCATCGAATGAACCTATTGTGACAACCGTTTGTTTAAAAGCTGGCAATTCACTGATATCTCTGTATATTTTCATATCAGTTGGAAAGCATTAAAATGTAGGAAATATGTTGCATATAAATATATGAAAACTAATTTTGTCCGTTTTTTGACCGGAAGTTATATTTGTCGTGGACGCAAAAATATTAATTAAAGGCATATATCTGAATAAAAATAAGAATTTCTTAGTCCATTTCTTTCTTTCTTTTGTTTAAATAAAAGTATTGTACCGCTCATTCATTTTATAAATTCAGGAACAATCATCATTTAGTATGCATTATTGTTCAGGAACGCAACAAAATAAAATAAATTATATACATGCAAGCAGAAAAAATACGTGAAATATTAAAAACCGTCGTTGATCCCGCAACCGGAACAGATATTGTCACTGCCCAAATGGTTGTCAATATAGACATACAAGATAAATTGATCAATGTAACCATCAATAGTAAGAAACTTGAAGGAAGGCTCAAGGGAGAATTGACTTTGGCATGTCAGGACAAGATAAGTACCTTGTATCCGGATGCTGAAGTCAATATTCACATGATCAGCCAGGAAACACAACAGTTCAGCGTGGGAAATGGCAAAGGCAGCCTTGAAGATCTGAGTAAAAATCCATTGCCACATGTGCGTAATTTCATTGCGGTCGCGTCAGGAAAAGGTGGCGTGGGAAAATCTACCGTTGCTGTCAACCTTGCTCTGGGATTGAAGCAAATGGGTCTTAAAGTCGGTATCCTGGATGGAGATATTTATGGACCTTCTATTCCTACCATGCTTGGTCTGAAAGGCAGAAAACCTCAGGTAAAAAAAATATATGGAATTGATAAATTGGTTCCATTGGAAGCTCATGGAATTTTTGCCATGTCCATCGGTTTTTTTATTGAACCTGAACAAGCTGTTGTGCTGAGAGGTCCGAAACTGGATGGCATTATGCAACAATTTGTGAAAGATGTGGTTTGGCCTGAACTGGATTTTATGGTGATAGACCTGCCTCCCGGAACAGGTGATGTACAGTTGTCTCTGGTCCAGCTGCTACCTGTAACAGGTGCGGTCATCGTTGTTACGCCACAGGATGTCGCAGTAGATGACGCGGTCAAGGCTATCACAATGTTGATGATGCCAAATTTGAGTGTGCCAATTCTTGGTATTGTTGAAAATATGTCATGGTTTACACCTGCTGAATTGCCCGAAAACAAGTACTATATTTTCGGTCAGGGCGGTGGACAGAAACTGGTCGAAATGTCTGGTTCATCCATGCTTGGTCAGGTTCCGATCATTCAATCTATCAGAGAAGGAAGCGATTCGGGTGTTCCGGCTGTCATCGATGAAAGCAATCCAAGCAGACCCTATTACATTGAAATTGCATCAAATGTCAATCGGGAGACCAATCTCCGGAATGAAGTATTGAACCCCACGAAAATCGTGGAAAGGTCATAAAAATCGTACAATTAACGACATAACTTAGATTGAGATGAACGAACTATTGAAGCAGGACTTATTGACAAGAGCTGAAGAAGTTTTATCTGAACTTCGTCCGCATTTATGGTCTGATGAAGGTGATGTAAAAATACTTGACCTGAACGATGACTTTGAGTTGATATTGCAGTGGCAGGGAGCTTGTAATTCATGCAAATTGAGCCATCTCACACTGAAATACGGCCTTAAAAGTGCAGTAATGGAACAAATCGAAGAAATCAGGGATGTGACCATTGCATCTTAGGAAGTTTTATCAGAAATTCTAAATCAAAGGTCAGTGAACAGAGCTTTTTTAATTGAACAAATCAGAAATAAAAAATCATTTCTTTGTATCGGGCTGGATACTGATCCGGAAAAAATACCACCACATTTGCTGCAGGAAGATGATCCTGCGTATACATTCAATAAGTCAATTATTGAAGCTACTTCTGACCTCTGCGTTGCTTATAAGCCGAATACGGCATTCTACGAAGCAAACGGAGTTGCTGGCTGGAATTCGCTCCAAAAAACCATTGCTTATATTCCCTCCGATTTGTTCGTAATCGCTGATGCTAAAAGAGCAGATATTGGGAACACTTCTGACCGGTATGCAAAAGCAATTTTTGAAGGGTTGGATGCAGATGCGATCACCTTGCACCCTTATATGGGGTATGATTCTATTAAACCCTTCCTTGAATATGCAGAAAAATGGGCTATTTTACTTGCTTTGACTTCAAACAACGGCTGTCAGGACTTTCAAATGCTTGACTTAACCAACGGAAGCGAAAAACTTTTTGAAAAAGTGTTGAAGGTGAGCAAAACATGGGCTGAACCAGATAAAATGATGTATGTGATCGGGGCAACGCATCCGGAAGCATTCGTAAAGGTTCGAAAAATTGTGCCTGACCATTTTTTGCTGGTTCCTGGAATCGGTGCACAAGGCGGTTCATTGGCTGAAGTGGTAAGGTATGGAGCCAATGATGAAGTCGGATTACTTGTCAATGCATCGAGATCGATCCTTTATGCTTCATCGGGAACCGATTTTGCTGAGGCAGCAAGAAAGGAAGCATTAAAGATCCGGGATGAAATGTCGGTTTTTGTCGATCAGATACTGAAGGATTGATTTGATAATAAAAATCAGGTATCCATAAGTATTTAGCAGTTTTAAGATTACCTTTGTTCTTTAAAATTGTAACCAAAAACAAATCTAAAGTGTATGCAGATACTCGATCATACCCAAATCAGTCAAAAAATCAAGCGACTGGCTTACCAGATCCTTGAGTCAAATTATGACCAGGAAGAAATCATTTTGGCTGGGATCAACAATAACGGACTAGGTTTTGCCAAAATGTTGAAAAAACAATTGGAAAAGATTGGAGATACCAGGATTTTGTTAAAAAATCTTCGGTTAAATCCTGCAGCTCCGGTCGAATTTCCTGTAAAGATCAATATTACACCCGAAGAAATGAATGGAAAAGTCGTGGTTGTGGTCGATGATGTTGCCAATACCGGCAGAACCATGTTCTACGCCATGAAGGTTTTTATGGAAGTTATTCCTCAGAAAATAGAAACTGTGGTTTTGATTGACCGTAAGCACAAAGCATTTCCTGTTGAAATGAACCATTTTGGCTTGTCACTTGCCACAACGGTTCAAAATAACATAGAAGTTGACCTGACAGATCCCAAAAATATGTTTGTTTTTATTAATTAAAAAAAAATAAGATGAGCGACGAAAACAAAAACCCGAACCAGATAACAATCGACCTTCCTGAAAGCGTGGCAGAAGGTACTTATTCAAATTTAGCCATTATTACACATTCCAATTCAGAATTTATCATTGATTTCATCCGGATGGTGCCCAATGTGCCCAAAGCCAAAGTCAAATCACGGGTTATCCTTACACCAAAGCATGCAAGACGTTTACTGGTGGCGCTTAAGGACAATATTGACAAGTTTGAAAAGCAATATGGAAAAATAGAGGACAATGAGAGCATGCCATTTCCTCCCATGAATTTTACGCCTACGGCAAAAGCCTAGTAGAGGTAAATGAAATTCATTGATTTTCCACTATAAAAAATGATCACTTTTATAATAAGATATTGAAATGATGTCTCTGATTGATCTGATGAACACGCGTTATGCCTGTAAAAAATATGATCCATCCAAAAAAGTCTCTGATCAGGATATTGCTTATCTGATGGAATCGATACGGCTTGCTCCCACGTCTTTTGGTTTGCAGGCTTTCAAAGTTCTGGTAATCGGAAACGATGCGTTAAAAAAGCAGCTAAGACCTGTTTCCTGGAATCAATCCATCATTGAAGATGCTTCACATCTTTTTGTGTTTTGCCATTATACCGGATATACGGAGGAAACTTTACAAAAATATGCAGAACTCAGGGCAAGTGCACAGGGAAAAAAACCGGAGGATGTATTGCCTTATATCCAATATATAAGAAATACCATCAGCAAATATAGCGCTGAACAGTTTAATTTTTGGGCTGCGAAGCAGACTTATATTGCGCTCGGCAATGTACTTTTAGCCGCAGCTGAAAGAGGACTTGACGCAACTCCGGTTGAAGGATTTGATAAAGTTGAATATGATACACTGTTAAATTTGAGAGATAAAGGCTTGGCTTCTGCCGTTGTGGCAGTGGTTGGGTACAGAACGAAGGATGAATACAACCAATTCAATAAAAAAGTGCGGAAGTCAAAGGAAGACCTGTTTGAATTTCTCTGATGAGTTCATCTATAAGTCTTGATCTGAAAAACTTTTTTTAAAACAGATTGTTCTACTCACAATTCCTTTCCAGATGAGGAATTCATTGAATATTTAAATAAACTTTTTTATGAAATCATATATCATCATCGCATTATTTTTGATTGGTGCCTTTGCATTTTATGGTATGTCCCGATCCGTTAAAAATAAAGCATTTGAAAAACCTATGGAGGAAGTGAGTGACTTTTATAAATTAAAAGCCACTTCAATCGATGGTGAAGAGATATACATGGAAAAGTATCGAGGCAAAGTAGTGCTCATAGTGAATACCGCTTCTAAATGCGGACTTACGCCTCATTATGAAGGTTTGGAAAAACTTCATAAACAATATAGTAGCAAAGGTTTAGCAGTTCTGGGTTTTCCCTGCAATCAATTCAGTAATCAGGAACCTGGAACTAACCAGGAAATTGCATCGTTCTGCTCACTGAACTATGGGGTAAGTTTTCAGATGTTCTCTAAAATAGATGTGAATGGCGAAAATACTCACCCGGTATTCAAATTCCTTAAATCAGAAAAACCAGGTATGATTGGAGAGGATATCAAGTGGAATTTTACGAAGTTTTTACTGGACAAAAATGGCAATGTAGTTAAAAGATATGCACCTACAACCAAACCGGAATCGATCATGGGTGATATTGAAAAGCTGCTTTGATCAATTGCTTTGTGAATGTTCAGGTAATTCATTTGGTTCATTACAATGTGGAGATCTTTTATACTGAACTACATTCTTCAGATCCCTGTTAACCGCTATGGCCGCATTCAATTCATACCCCGCCAATAACGCAAGGGTATTAAACTCCAGCCAAACCATCAGAATGATGATGGCACCAATAGATCCGTAAATTTCGTTGTAACGCCCAAAAGTATTTACAAAATAAGAAAATCCCAGTGAGCTCAGTATGGTGAGTAGGGTAGCAACCCCTGCGCCGGGACTGATAAACCGCATTTTACGTTTCATTGCCGGGCCGAATCTGAACAAAAGCGATATCGTAGTGTAAAACAGACCAATGACTACAAACCAGCGTAGCAATTCAATAATATACCGTGTAGTCATCCCAAGTTCATATAGCTGAAAGATACTGTTTAATAGTAAATTACCCAGGATAATGAGTGTGGTAGACAGAATTAATAAAACGATCATCAGTAAAGTGATCTGCATCGCAACAAACTTTTGTTGGAAAAAATTCCTCGTTTTATAACTTTCGTGATAAGATTTGGCAAAACTATCCATCATGGTGGAAACTCCATTGCTGGTAAAATACAACAGAAGCAATAAACTCAAAGCCTGAGAACCATATTGGTTTTTACTGCTCAGATTATCCAAAATTCCAAAAATGAATTTTTCAGCTTCCATAGGCAGGATACCCTGCAATGATTCTTTCCAAAAAGCAAAGTAATCCAGCGTCAAAGGAATATAAGGAAGCAATGTCAACAAAAAAATAATGGCAGGAAATAAAGCAAGGAAAAAACTTTGAGCCATGGCTTTTGACCGAACGGAAACATCGTCTTTTTTAAACTCTCTAAAAACAAATTCCAAAGCATCATAAACAGCCACGCCGTCAAAACCTGGCAAGGTTTTAGTTTTGGCCCATTCCAGCAGGGATAAGATCATGCGGGATTGGATGATTCTGTTGACGATATTTGTTGCCTTTCTATTCAAAATGTTGTTTTAGCAAATCAGTCATTTCTTGGGGAGCAGATACTTTTCTGCCGGTCATTTTATCAATGAAAAGCAATTTTACTACGCCTCTATTGATCAGAAAATTCTGGGGATTGTAAATCAGATGTCTGAAACTGATCATTTTGTCTGGCAATTCATCCAGGATGGATTCAATCCTTAACTCATCGTCATACCTTGCAGGCAGCAGATATCTGGATTCCAATTGTACTACCGGTAAAAAGATATTGAGCCTGTCTTCAAATTCCTTATAGCTTAAACCAAGCGATCTGATGAGCTCAACCCTGCCAATTTCATAGAATTTTGCATAGTTGCCATAATAAACAAATCCCATCTGATCTGTTTCAGCGTACCTCACTATGACTTTATATTCGTGTTTGTACATGTTGCTGTTAGTTTTTGATACAGCTGCAAAATAATGTTGCGTCAGCAAAATACGACAAAACCTTGGAAAACCAAGTTTAGCATGATCAAAAATACATCAAAATTTAATTTATGATTCATCTTAAATATACGTGGCAAGTAAACGCACAAGGAAGATTTTAAACTTAATTCCTTGTTTTTCAGCCATAAAAATCAAGTATCATTTTAAAACGCAAAGAGGTAATTTTTCTGAATGATTATGTTTTTACGGAATTTTAGGCCTCAGATAAATGAGATATTTCCACAATTCAGAAATTATTCCCTCATTATCGGACATGTCATACAATGTGTACCTCCGCGTCCCCTGGACAATTCGGTTGAAGGTAAAGTAATGATTGAATGATTTACTTCCTCAATGGATAATGATCCTTCTTTGACCTGCGCGATCAGTTCTTTTGCCGGTAAAATACTGAATCCATGTTCTTTTAAAGCTTCTTCTGTTTTGGGATTGCGATCATAGGCCAAAGCGACACCAGGTTTTAAAGTGACCAGATTACAGGAATCGGTCCATTGTTCCCTTTCCTGATGTGGATAATATCCTTTCCCTCCGAAAATAAATTCCATTCCCGGATTTACTTCGCTTAAGAAGAAGTCTTTGACAGAGGGATACAATGCCTGTGAACCGTCAGCTCTGAAAACCGTAACAAATGAACTATAACCATCGTAAATGATGGGTTTATAAACCACCATATGATTTTTGCTGATCCGGGTAAACAAGGTATCGATGTGCATAAAATTCCGTTCATGAGGTATTTCAATCTGAACAACATTTTTGACGATCCCGTTTTGTAAAAGCACATCTTTCAATAAATGTATGGCATGTTGCGAAGTTCTTTCACTGTGACCTATAAGTAAGAAATCGTCTTCAATCATCATGACATCGCCGCCTTCCAGAGAAACAGCTTCTGCCCTGTCCGACGGAGGAAATAGGTCCAGATTGTTCAAATCGATTATTTTCCGGGCTTTTCTGGATTCCAAAAACAGTGGGTGTGTATTTATGATAAATCTTGTAAGAATATTTTCACGATACCTTGCCTGCCTGGCAGCTTTGGTGATGATGATATAGTCCTTCACAACAACTGCGATGTCCCTGGTAAAAATGAAATTGGGTACCGCATCAAATAAATACTTGTTTTCAGAAGTACAATAGCCTGTGATCAACAACTCTGACAATTCATCATTTTCGATCCTCAACAATTTGTCGATGGCTGAACCAGGCAATTCCTCAAAAGACACAATATCTTCAATCAGTTTTTCACGAGTGATTGGACTATAATCAAGGGATTCGTGGATCAGTGTCTTCACATCCAAAACATTTTCCTTCCCAATGAAAAGTGAGATAACTTCAGTAAAAATATCATGCTCTTCTTGCATTAATGGCAGAAAAACAATGTCTTCAAACAACAGCTCCTCTGCTTTTTTGGGTGAAATTCTTGAAAGTCCCAGATCAGGTCGGTGAACTATGACTTTTTGCAACCTGTTGATTTCATTACTGATATATACGGACATGGCTATTTTTTTTGCAAAGATAAAAAAGTATTCAGGAGCCCGAAACACGTGGATCGATTAATATGCTTTCACACCGGAGAATTAAGAAATATTTGTTATTATGGAATGGACCGGACAGATTTAATCGAGAAATAGAATAAACTACAAGTCAAAGAAATTAATTATTGGAAAATTTTCATTTTTTTTAGTTTAATTTGCTGTTTGATTGAAAACAGGCAAGATATGTTAAAAATAGGCATCAGACACGAAGACAAATATGAATCAGAAACAAGAACTCCTCTGATTCCTATTGATATTCAGCGTCTTATAAATGATGATGGCATTGACATCACTGTTGAATCTTCTAATAAAAGGGTTTATCAGGATGATGATTTTAGAAATGCCGGTGCCCATATCGGATCGTTGGATCATTGTGACATCATAATCGGAGTAAAAGAAGTTCCGATCTACAAAATATCTCCATCTAAAGTATACCTTATCTTCAGCCATGTAATTAAAGGGCAAAAAGATAATATGCCCTCTCTGAAAAAAATGATGGAACTCAACGTAACCTTGATCGATTATGAAAAAATTGTTGATGAACATGGTAAAAGGTTGATTTTTTTCGGACGTTATGCTGGCCTGGCTGGAATGATCAACAGCTTGTGGACACTGGGTAAAAGACTGGCTTATCTGGGATTGGAAACGCCCTTCCTACACATCAGGCAGGCCCGGACTTATCATTCTCTGGAAGAAGCAAAACAGGCAGTGGGTTCTTTGAGTCAAATGATCAAGTCAGGTGGATTAAGTCAGCTAAATTTTCCATTGGTGATAGGTTTTACCGGCAACGGAAATGTATCAAAAGGCGCCTGGGAGATCATGGATTTGCTGCCTGTAAGAGAAATATCCAATGATCAGCTTTTAACCCTCCAAAAAACCGGACATTGGGATGATCATTGTATTTATAAGGTTGTTTTTACGGAAAAAGAAATGGTAAAGCCCCGGGATGCTTCAAAATCTTTTGATCTCATTGAGTATTATGCCAATCCTTCTATCTACGAAAGTGATTTTGAAAAATATCTGGATAAAATAACTTTACTGGTCAATGGTGCATATTGGGATGATCGTTATCCCAGGATTGTCACAAAAAATTATCTCAGAAGACATTACAATGACCAACATCCGCTAAAAGTCATTGCTGATATCAGTTGCGATGCAAATGGCTCCATAGAGTGTACAGAGTTTTGCACAAAGCCAGAAGATCCTGTATTTGTTTATAATCCTTTGGAAGATAAAGCGATCCAAGGTTTTGATCACGACGGACTTTTGGTTATGGCAGTGGATATTTTGCCCTCTGAACTTCCTAAAGATAGTTCAGCCGGTTTTAGTTCTGCTTTATTTCCCTATATCGAACAATTGTCAAAAATTGATTTTTCTTTGCCTTTTGAACTATCTTCTTTTCCTGAGCCGTTGAAAAAAGCTACGATTTTGTACAAGGGCGAACTCACAACTGATTTTGAATATTTACGGAGATTTTTAGATTGAGTACTAACGCTTGCGTTGATAAATAATTCACTTTCAAACAATTTATGAGTCGAATTTATAAAGTATAAAGTTTGTAAAGTATAAGTGTAAATAATTGATATTGTACACTTTAACTATAAATACTAAATTATCATAAACATCTCAAAATCAG
>DDTL01000127.1 GCA_002344345.1 Saprospiraceae bacterium UBA2365 | reverse complement strand
AGCGAGATGATGTTGTTCCGAAGCAGGTTGATGTTGTTCCGAAGCAGGTTGATGTTGTTCCGAAGAGATTTGCCCTTTTTCAGGGTCAGTTTGAAGCGGGGAATACCCGGAAGTAATCAAAAAAGTGAGCGTATGGATCATAGGATGGCGGACATCACACAAACCTGTGACCATGATCCATCATAAGGACCAGGTTTTACCCTGATCAAACCAAAAGTGGGTTCATTTCTGTATTACTCCTTCATAATGCACCAGAGCTTCATCAAATCTGTACTCTGCCGGGAGATTTTCACCCGGATAACCTATCGGGAAAATCGCAAATGGCTCAAGATGCTCCGGAATGTGCAGTATTTCCCTCAGCCCGGCGATCCTGGGAGGCACACTCCAGACGGCGATCCAGACAGAACCAAGACCAAGTTCATGCGCCGCCAGGTAAATATTCATGGCGGCACAGGAACAGTCCTGAGGGTAAAAACCCGGGAACTTTTCCTTTGAAGGCACTCCACAGATCAGAATGGCGGCTCCGGCTTGTCTGAACATATCATTCCCGCCATCCACTTTTCCGGCGATCTGGTGTAGACTGGATTTTTCAGTGACCACCACGAATTCCCATGGCCGACCGTCGCCTGCACTTGGCGCATTCATGGCTGCTTCAAGTATGATCTTAATTTTTTCGGGTTCTACAGGCTGTTCAGTGAATTTCCTGATGCTCCTCCTGGTCATAATATTGGTGATCGTATCCATACTGTTTTTTTTGAAGCTCAAAAATAAGGAAAATTGCCCTGAAAGCTTGTTTTTGAGAATGAATCCTTAAAAAAATCGGTTTTACTCGTGGTTATGAAAAAATTAAACTGGTTGAAAGCATTTTGTCACTGAAAAAATTGCGCTTCAAGCATTATGTTGTATTTTGCTTAAAATAGAATGTATGCAAATCCGGAAGATTTACTTGTTAAGATTAATCATTCAGATCTCTTGTCTCATCGTCATTATTATTGGACAATCGTCATTTGCCCAATCAGGATTGACGATCGTTCGGGAAATGCAGCGCTACGCTGAACAGAGCGGTGCTGATCCGTCTATGAAAATGATCGATCTTGAACATTTCATTCCCGGGATCAAAACCGATATCCGTTACGCCACCAAAAATAATTTTACCGGTGAACTCATATATACCAGTGCAAAAGCATTTGCAAGAAAGCCCGTAGCACATGCACTGAAGGCAGTTCAGGATTCCTTGTCTGAACTCGGTCTTGGGCTCCTGATCTTTGATGCTTACAGACCATATTCAGCAACTGTAAAATTATTCGAGATCTATCCTCATCCTGGATTTGTTGCTGATCCTGCCAAAGGGTCCCGCCACAACAGAGGTTGCGCTGTGGACATCAGTCTGATCCAATTGAAAACAGGCAAAGAATTGAAAATGCCGACAGCTTTCGATGATTTTTCTGAAAAGGCACATTCAAAATACATGGATTTGCCAGCGGAAGCCATCAAAAACCGGGCATTACTTTTTGGCATTATGGATCATTTTGGTTTTGATCATCTGGAAACAGAATGGTGGCATTTTGATTTCAGAGGTTGGGAAAAATTTCCATTGATGGATATATCGTTTGAGTCATTGGCAGTTAGAGATTGAGGGTTTTTTACATTCAAAATTTGAAGATTTGAAGATTCGGTATAACTTCTGGTGCTGGTGAAAACATAAGCAACGGCAAACTGGAGGTTAGGTTGGTCAATTCCTTTCTATGTGTCTATGTGTTTATATAATTCTTTTCACCACATAGAGACATAGGAACATAGGTACACATAGACGATAACAGAAGGTTATGGTTGGTCAATTCCTTTTTTTGGGTCTATGTGTCTATGTGTTTAAAAAAATCTTTTCACCACATAGGAACCTAGGAATGTAGTTACACTTGAACCTTGGGAAATTGCTCAACTTAAGCCACCCGTAAAAATACCTGTCTGTAATTTTTTTTTATTCAACCTGAATTTCAGCTATCTGAAAATGAATGATTTATAGATTACTTCACAGTTTATTTCGGGCTAAAAACCTGGAATTAACCAAATTAATATCCACATTATCAAAAGAATATGATTCCTGGCGGGGTGTTTTTACCTGTTTTGGAAGAGAGGGAATTACGGATGTGTAACCGTAGAGTTCACATTAACTTTGTACCATAAAAAAATTGATACATAAACTGGCAGCCAGGTTCAATTTTTGGACAAAACAATAAGATTTTTTCAAAATTATATCTGGCTGAAGTTGAGACAAAATTTATAGAAATGAAATTCAATCCTGAACAATATAACATCAAGGATGAACCCATGCAACCCTTCATCGATCCTGAAGAGATCTGGTCTTTTCTGCGCAATGCAGTGCCGGATAAGGAAAGGGTGCGGGCTATCATTGCCAAATCACTGGCAAAAAACCGGCTAAGCCTCGAAGAAGTATCCGTCTTGCTCAGCGCCGAAGATCAGGAATTGATCGAAGAGATCAAACAGGGAGCAAAAACCCTGAAAGAAAAGGTCTATGGCAACCGGATCGTTTTATTCGCACCTCTTTACGTTGGCAATAAATGCTCCAACAATTGCACCTATTGCGGATTCCGCGCTTCGAACAAGGATGCTGTCCGCAAAACGCTGAATGATGAAGAGCTGATACACGAAATAGAAGCGCTGGAAGACAGCGGTCAAAAACGCCTCATCCTCGTTTATGGTGAACATGCACAGTACAACCCGGAATACATCGCGCATACTGTTCGCCTCGCATATTCTGTCAGAAAAGGCAATGGCGAGATCAGACGTGTGAACATCAATGCAGCTCCGTTGGATGTTGAAGGTTTCAGGACCGTGCATGAAGCAGGGATAGGTACATACCAGGTATTTCAGGAAACCTACCATCCCGAAGCCTATAAAACCTATCATCTTCGGGGCAAAAAAGCCGATTTCAACTACCGGCTCACCTCTTTGGACAGGGCGCAGGAAGCCGGCCTGGACGATGTGGGCATTGGTGTATTGTTTGGTTTGTATGACTGGAAGTATGAAGTGATGGGCCTGGTAAGGCATACCAATCACCTGGAAGCCTGTTACAACGTGGGACCTCATACGATCTCATTTCCCCGGATCAAAGATGCATCCATGCTGGATTTTGGACATAAATATTTTGTTTCTGATGAAGATTTTGCCAGGCTGATCGCGATACTCCGGCTGGCAGTTCCGTACACCGGTATGATTTTGACTGCCCGGGAACCGGCACAATTGCGTGATGAGATCATGCAATATGGTGTTTCGCAGATAGATGGCGGAACAAAAATAGAGATAGGAAGTTATACGAATACGCTGAACCATGAGCAAAACCTCAATAAAGGTCAGTTCAGGATCAATGATGAAAGATCCCTGAATGAAATCGTGGATGAATTACTGGAAAAAGGGATGTTACCATCATTTTGTACTTCCTGTTACCGGATGGGCAGAACAGGAGAGCATTTCATGGAGTTTTCCGTTCCTGGATTCATCAAAAAATTCTGTACGCCCAATGCGATCCTGACTTTGGCTGAATACCTGATGGACTATGCAGCTGACGAGACCAGGCAAAGAGGATGGGAAGTCATAGGGGACAATTTGAAAACGCTGGAACATGAAAAGATTTACAGCGCCTTGCTGGATCGGCTGGAAAAGGTAAAGCAGGGTGAAAGAGATTTATACTTTTAATTGAAAAAAATAATGGCAAAAGGAAGAGACCTCAAACCGCATATCGGAATTTTTGGACGCAGGAATGTAGGCAAAAGTTCATTTATCAACGCATTGACAGGATCGGATGTGGCCATTGTATCTGATATTGCAGGCACGACCACCGACCCGGTAAAAAAATCAGTAGAGATATTCGGTGTTGGTCCTGCGATCATCGTAGATACAGCAGGCATTGATGATACCGGAATTTTGGGAGAAAAAAGGATACAGAAATCGTTGCAGACCATTAAAAATATGGACTGTGCCATTTTGCTGATCTCGGGCAATGATTTTGGCGAATTTGAAGCGCAATTGATCCGCGAGTTCAACCGTTTTGATGTGCCTTACCTCATCGTTCACAATAAAGCTGACCTGCAGCCGCTGAACAATGAAACGATCGTACAGATCAGGAAAAATACGGATGCGGCCATTGTGGATTTCAGCGCTTTCAAAGCTGAACCGATGGATGACCTGATCGAATCCATCAAGGGAACCATTCCTGAAACCGCTTACGTAAGGCCTTCGCTTTTTGGAGATCTGATCGGAAGAGGTGATATTGTTATGTTGATCACACCGGTGGACAGTGAAGCGCCCGAAGGCAGGATGATCCTTCCTCAGGTAATGGCCATCAGAGATGTTTTGGACAGAGATGCGATCAATATCGTGGTCAAGGAAACGGAAGCAGAGCTATTTCTCCAAAAAACCGGGATCCAGCCAAAGTTGGTCGTTACAGACAGCCAGGCATTTGGTTATGTGAGCAAAATTATTCCTGAGGATATTCCGTTGACAGGTTTCAGTGTGGCTTACGCCAGAATGAGAGGACCGTTTGATGCTTATGCGGAAGGAGTCAAAAAACTTTCTGATCTGAAAGACGGAGACCGGATACTGATGCTGGAATCCTGCACTCATCAGGTTTCCTGTGAAGACATCGGAAGGTATAAATTGCCCCGGTGGATCAGTGAATTCAGTCAGAAAGAACTGCATTTTGAGGCTGTCAGTGGTTTGAATGAATTGACAAGGCCTGTTACGGACTATGCCATGATCATACAGTGTGGCGGTTGCATGGTGACAAAAAAACAAATACACAATCGTTTGAAGACGGCGATGGAAGCCGGCGTGGCAGTTACGAATTACGGTATAGCGATTGCCTATCTGAACGGGATCTATGAAAGGGCGGTGAAGCCATTCATGCAAAAGTGAATTAAAATATAAAATGATGTTTTTTTTGACATAATCTTAAAGAATGCCTATTTATTATAGTCTCAATTTTGAAAAAGGATTAACAATTTAAGGTCATTACTTACTTTCAAATTTTAAAAAAAGGTAGAATTATATGTTCAAGATTCCTCACTGCGTCGGTTCTTGTCCCGATCGAATTGGATGAGCANNCATTTCGAGCGGAGCGAGAAATCTTGTAATTTTTGACGGATAATTGTGATCATATTTTTTTCATACTTCTTAAATCAAAAATCGTTGATCGATGTTTTTAAAACAGCAGAATTAGATGAAAGAATTTAAAAAATTGCTTGAGCAAAAAGATTTTTCAAAGGATGACATCCTCAGATTATTGAATTCGGAAGGAGAGGACAAAACGCTTTTGCTGAAAAGATCCAGGGAAGTGGCTGATGCCCAAATAGGAAAGAAAGTATATTTAAGGGGACTGATCGAGTATTCCAATATTTGTTCCAAAAACTGTTTTTACTGCGGAATCAGGAAAGGCAACAGAGCGCAGACCCGGTATGTGATGGAGGATGAAGAAGTGTTGGATTGTGCCCGTTTTGCTTATGAAAAATCCTATGGCAGCATTGTCATCCAAACCGGAGAAAGGGTGGACAGCGCTTTTACCGGGAAAATTGAAGATCTGATCAGGCAAATAAAAGAATTGAGTCACGGTGAACTCGGCATTACCCTTTCGCTGGGCGAGCAATCGGATGAAACCTATCAAAAATGGTTTGCTGCCGGTGCACACAGGTATTTGCTCAGGATCGAAACTTCCAATCCCGATCTTTACCTCAGGTACCATCCGGATGACGGGAATCATCGTTTTGAAGAAAGGCTGGCAGCATTGGAAAGGATCAGGCGGGCTGGTTTTCAGCAGGGAACCGGTGTGATGATCGGACTGCCGGGGCAAACCCTTGAAGATCTGGCAGATGATCTCCTTTTTATTAAAAATCTCGACGTAGACATGGTTGGGATGGGACCATATATCGAACATGAAGATACTCCGATGTTCAGTGACAGGGAACAACTCATGTCCAGAATGGAGCGATATCAGTTGGCGCTCAACATGCTTGCAGCGCTCAGACTTATGATGCCAAAGATCAATATGGCAGCGACCACTGCCATGCAGGCCATCCATCCGGACGGCAGGGAAGAAGCTGTTTTAGCAGGCGCCAATATCGTCATGCCTAATATCACGCCATTAAAATACAGGGAATGCTATCTGTTGTATGATGGAAAGCCATGTGTTGATGAAGAACCAGCCCGATGTCATGGATGTATCATCAACCGGATTCAATCAACGGGGAATCAGGTAGGATTGGGTGAATGGGGTGATTCCAGACATTTTCTTGCTAAGCAGGTTTGTAAGGACTGATTGTCATGATCCTGTTCGAATTCAGTGCAGGCAGCTATCATGTTAGCTTATTGTCAACAAGTGATTTAATAGAGAATCGTTTTTTGGGGTTCCACAAAAAACACAAAGCAGGCATGTAAAGCACAAGGTTTTTTAGTTTTTGAAAAGGGAAAATGTAAATTTGCATGGAAAGAGGGCTCCCGCAGATCTCGCAGATCTTCGCAGATTTTCAGATGAAATAATCCTTATTCCTTTTTCGCTTTGTGTATTCGCTTTGTGTATTCGCTCTGTGGCTTCTCAGTGGCTCTCAGTGTAACAACTGTATTTTTTTTTACACCAAAAACACTAAGCAGGCACGAAAAGCGCGAAGTATTTTAGTTTTTGAAGAGGTATAATGTTAATTTCCATAGAATGACAGCTCCCGCAGATCTCGCAGATCTTCGCAGATTTTCAGATGGAATAAAATCCTTATTCCTTTTTCGCTTTGTGTATTCGCTCTGTGGCCCTCTGTGCCTTCTCAGTGGCTCTCAGTGTAACAACTGTATTTTTTTTTCACAAAAAAGCACAAAGCAGATACGAAGCGCGAAGTATTTTAGTTTTTGAAGAGGGAAAATGTTAATTTCCATTGAAAAGAGGGCTCCCGCAGATCTCGCAGATCTTCGCAGATTTTCAGATGAAATAATCCTTATTCATTTGTTCGCTTTGTGTATTCGCTCTGTGGCCCTCCGTGCCTTCTCAGTGGCTCTCAGTGTAACAACTGTATTTTTTTTCCACAAAAAAGCACAAAGCAGATACGAAGCACGAAGTATTTTAATTTTTGAAGTGGTACAATGTTAATTTCCATTGAAAAGAGGGCTCCCGCAGATCTCGCAGATCTTCGCAGATTTTCCACTGAAATAATCTGTAATTTTTTGTTTCCTTCATGCCTGCTTCGTGGAACTTTGTGGAACATAGGTATTTATAAGTTAGCCAGGTCTTATTTTTTTGAAGCAGGATATATCAAATTGAATAAACTATATGGTAAAAAAAATCATTTTCCAAGTGAAAAGCTAAAAGCTTACACAAAGCCACTTTTTTGAAGAAAGATGGATTTTTACCGACAGCAGAACTGATATGCAGTTTTTTATAACCGGATTTGACGTGGAATCATTATTTTTGGACTTTAAGTTAAAAGAGATGTTATTGACAACAGGTTTATTACTGGCGATACTGGTTTCAATATTTACCGTACTGGCAGTCCGGAAGATATTGAAATACACAAGTTCCAGAAAATCATGGCTCATCATCGGTTTTGCTATTTTGATATTGGTTTCGGTTCAGATCATCGAGATCATCAATCTAAGCTCCAGTAAAGGCCTGCATATCCCATTGAATGCCTATATTACGATCAATCTGCTCATAGCCATGGTCATCAGTGCGGCGATTTATTATATGAGCAAATCGCTCAAAAAGCTCAGACAGGCAGAGAAAGACCGACAGGAATCAGAAATGCGCTTCCGGTTGCTTTTTGACAACTCTGGTGATGAGATCTATCTGGAGGATTTTAATGCAAATATTATAGAGGTAAATAATGAAGCGGTCAACAAGCTCGGGTATTCCAGGGATGAATTGCTGAAAAAGAATATGTCAGACCTCAAGACTGCCAAATTTGCGCCCATGGTCAAGAAAAACCTGAAGATCGTTGGGCAATCAGGAAAACATGTTTTTGAAACAGAGCACCTGACCAAAGATGGCAGAACCATTTTTCTGGAGATGAGCAGCCGTGTGATCGATTATATGGGAGGCAAAGCGATCCTGAGCATTGGCAGGGACATCACCGCACGAAAAGATATTGAAAGGAAAATAGCCGCTGCGATCATTGCAACGGAAGAAAAAGAAAGGAAGCGTTTTGCAGCAGATCTGCATGACGATGTCGGGCCCTTGCTGTCCACTATCAAATTATACATCGATCTGCTGCGTAAAGGTAACTTTAACAAGATCAGCCCGGAAGAGATCCTGCAGTCCATTGACGAGCTGATCGAAAAAGCCATCATCAGTACACGTGAGATCTCGAACAATATCATGCCGAGCATCCTTGAAGATTTTGGCCTTGCCGCGGCCGTCAATGATTTTTGCACCTACATCAATAATACAAGGTCTGTGAGCATCAAACTGGATTGTTCCCAGTACCAACTGACCGGTAAACGGATCGAAGAGACCGTGTTGTTCCAGAGCATAAAAGAGCTGGTACACAATACATTGAAGCATTCAAATGCAAAGAATATTGAAATTTTCCTGGAAAGCAACGAAGACAATATCAATTTGTATTACAAAGATGACGGAACAGGATTCGATGTGGACGAAAAAACCAAAAATCCCGGTGGAATGGGTTTGAACAACATCATCAACAAGGTTAAAACGATCAACGGGCTGACCATGATCAAGAGTGGACCCGGAGAAGGAATGACCATGCTGATCACATTAAAAATCAAATAAATTATGCAGATAATCCGATTGGCGATCGCGGACGATCATGAGATTTTCAGAAAAGGGCTGAGGATCATTCTCAATGAACTGGATCAGGTCAAGGTGATGGGAGAAGCCCAGAACGGAAATGAATTGCTCGAAATATTAAAGAATCAGGAGATAGACCTGGTCTTGATGGATATCCGGATGCCGGTGATGGACGGGATCACAGCCACTAAAAAAATTGTGGAAAAGTATCCTAAAACGAGGGTGATCGCATTGACGATGTTTGAAGAGATCGGGTATTTCAACCAGATGATAGAAGCCGGTGCTGACGGGTTTTTACTCAAAAAAACCAACCAGGATGAGTTGGAAACCGCCATCATGACCGTGATGAGCGGAGAAAGTTACTTTTCAGAAGAGTTCATCAATAAAGTCAACCGTACACAAAGACCGGCGCGGAGAATGTTCGATGTGGAACTCACCGACCGCGAACAGGAAGTGCTGGAGCTGATCTGTAAAGGCATGTCCAATGCCGAGATCGCTAAGTTTCTGGGCGTCAGTGTGCGTACCGTGGACGGCCATCGCTCCAATCTTCTGGAAAAAACAGGTGCAAAAAACTCACCGCACCTCGTCATGTTTGCGATCAAGAACGGCTTGATCAAGGCGTGAGCTAATGAATGATTGTTTTGCAATTAATTTCATGCTCAAATTATGGTTATCGATATAGGACTATTTTTTTGGTGATATTACTTTTACCATCGCTTACCAGTATATAGTATACACCCTCAGGATAATTTCTCAGAGAAAATGAATGTTGATTAAAAAACATAAAATTATGTAATTCAATTAATTGACCAAAACTATTCCTGATATTAACTGTTAGTTTTTGTATGGTATGGTCCGACAAAACTTTAAGTTCATCTGATGTTATGGTTGGATAAATTTGAATAAAATTATGAAGGTTCAACTCTTCGGAGTTAACTTTTAATTCAACTGTGATGATTATATACTTTTCGCATCCATTTTTATCAACAACTTTTACACCATAATTGCCGGCAGGAACATTGGAAAGCATATTACTTTTAATTTCACTCGAATAATCCCAAAAATAAGTATAAGGAGGTGTGCCGCCTCCTGCAACAACAATCGCAGATCCGTTATTTGTATTTACGTTTGCCGGAATTTGCTGAGAGCTTAAAATAAGCTCAGTAGGTTCTGGCAGATAAATACTTTTTGTCAAGGTGGAATTTTTATTATCTGTAACAGTTACATTGTAATAACCTGAAGGGAGATTATTAACTGTCGGAGAATTCTGAGTTTCAGAAATGTTCCATTTATAAGAATAAGGTTTTTGACCACCTGTAACTTGTATCTCAAGCTGTCCGGTATAGTATCCTTTGCAATCAATTCCATGATTGATAAACAGTTGTCCTGAAAGAGGAATGGCTAAGCTATCATATAAATACACTTTTAGCATATCTTCATAAGTTGAAAGAATCAGTGTGTTCTTCCCGGCTATGAAATTGCCACCAGATATTGTGTTTGTCAAAACTTTAGTAGATCTGTTAAATATATATGAATTATTTTTGTTCCCGCAAGCCAGGACTTTCTCTGTTACAACAGGAGGGTTGTTGTACCAAAAAGATTCTGATACTTTGTGCTTCCATATTTGTTCCCCTGTGTTTAGATTATATTCCATAACATACTGATTGGAGATTACATACAATTTATCTTCCCACAATGAAGGATTAGAAATAAAATAATCACTTGCTTTTGCTGTAATGGTCAGAATTATTTTTTTCGATATAAGGGAAAAGACATGAATGTGAGTATTCGTTGTCAAAATTATAATTTTCCTTTCGGGATCGATCACGGGACTTGAGTTAATCACATAACCTTTATTGTTATAAGGAATTGTATTTTCATTTATTGTATAATAAACATCCCCGGTCTTTGGGTTTATAGCTTTCAATTTTTTGTGATAAACATACATGGTATCATTATAGAAAACCGGTATCAACATATCACAGGGATCACTAAAGAATTCCTTTTTCCATTCCTTTTTGCCGGAAAAGGCATCAAAGGCTCTGATTTCGGTGTTGATGATTCCTATATGCGCATATACCATATTTTTGTAAACATATGGGCCAACAGAAAAACTATTTGTTGATTCAAAGTTTTGTGACCAAACTTCTTCACCTGAATGCAGATCCAAACAATATAATTTGCTTTCCTCATATAAACTATGATACAAGTATAAGTACCCATTTGAATAAGTTACAGGAGAAATAGAGTATTGAGACTCAAAAGTATGCTTCCAGAGAATATTTCCGTTATTTATATCTCTGCAATATAAAAATTGTTGATAACCGTGGTAAGTTGGTGCAGATAGAACATAAATTAAATAATTTTGAATTAAAATACTATTTTCAATTTGATAATAATTAATCGTATTATGACTGAACGAATGCTTTAATATGACAGGTAGATCGAGCTCTGAATAAGGGTTAACTCCACGGTTATAATCATCAAAGCCATGCTTTGACCAATTAGTTGAATCTTCATTGATGATGTCAAACTCAATGGCTGAAATCTGACTCCAGTTTCCGTTGATATCTCTGCCAGCCAGGAAAATATAGTGAGTTCCAGGTTCTAATCCGTTAGTAGATGCTTTGGCAGAAAAAGTTTCCATTATATCTCCAAAAAACAAATCATCAGGTAAATCACTAATTCCATTTCCATAGCCTGAAAATTCGTTGATGTGATATTCAAAATACTCAATACCCGATACAGCAATTTCTGAGCTATCTGAACAGTAAACACTAAAATCAAATGTCATTCCCTTGAAAACCCAGGGTATTTTCCTGATCAACTTTATCTCAGGGCCTAAAGTATCCTGTCCTTCACCAAGGTGAACTGTCCAGGAAAAATTATCTAAAATCCCATCCTGAAGTCCATTGAGATTTCCGTCCAGATGGTTTGAATTCAGATCTGCAATGGTATTAAATAATGTAATTGTAATGGAATCACCACCAGGTAATAACTGGAAAGGTTTTATTTTGAGTGAATTATTTTCAGCATTGTAAAATGTTTCAAAACTATAATTATTTTGAATTTTATCTTTAATTTGAATTTTTAACTCAAGACTATCTGTTTGAATGGTTTCCGAAAATATGACTTCAAATGTTACATCTGTAGGCACTAAGTTTTTACCATTGGATGGAGTTATTTTTTTTACAAAGGGTTGTATCTCATCATAGATTATATCATTGATTTCAAATTCGAATACACCCAACCTGGTTGCTGCAATGATTTCGATATGATGATCATCATCGATATCTCCTGCATAAAGGGATTCTCTATAATAGAATTCATAACTATTATTTATAATATCTGAAGTAAATAATAAGGATCCGTTATCATTATAGATATAAACTTTAGATTGTGACAGCATAACAATTTCTTTATTTCTGTCGCTGTCCAAATTTGAAATATTGATAGCTTTAATTGAATTTTCTGCTGTAGGAATGTAGGTTACTTCTAAGGTTTCCTGATCAATAATGCATAAATTATAATTATCCTGACCATATACAAATTCAAACACTCCATCAAAATCAATATCGGCAAAAGCGAATACCCTGGCTGCCAATGATACCGGTACCTGATAATCCAATAACCTGGTTTTTGAGTCGTATACAGAAATTATACCCGGAGTTAAAACAGCAATTTCGGGATTTGGATCTCCATCCATATTGCCTGTATTTATATCATATAATTCCTGAAAGGAAGAAAATAAACTCCAGGATTCAATAAGTTCATTTTCATTATTTAACTCAAATATGATGGTTCCTGAATTTGGTGAACTCACAAAAAGCTTTAGTTTTTCATCTAATCCGGTATGGAGGAAATCAGCCTTAAATGGATAGATAGGAACACTATAATCAGCAATAATCTCGTTTGTCCCGAAGTTTTTTAAAATAAAACCATTTGAAACAACAGATAACATATAAATTACATTATTATGTGTACACATTTTCACATAATTTAGACTTTCCTGCTTGCCTGTTTGGATAAATCCAGATATTCTTTCTTTTGATTTTCCATCGTATAAATAACCTCCGCCAGGATTCCAATTATTCTGGTTTCTTGACCCGATGAACATTTTTTTTGAATCTCCATTATCTGTTCCGAATACATCCAATAAAAATCCATTAGTTGGTCTTGTACTGATCCACTCTACCGTATTTGCATGTAAATCAGCTACTAATATTTGAAAACCGTTATTATTGATAGAACTGGTATATGCCAATTCATAATAATTGTCCCCATCCAGGTCATCATATATTATTTTTTGATCCACAGGAGTGGAAAAACTATATTGACCATCCAGATGAAAAGCCTTGATATTATAAATTTTGATCAAATCATAATCTGCCCACAGCAATTCAAAATCATGGTCATTGTTTATATCAATAATATCAAATGTTCTCAAATTTCCCATCTCTTTTTGCCAAACCGGAGATTTTAAATTTGCATCATAACAAACAAGAGTTGAACCAACAGCTCCTAAAATCATCGATTGACCTGTATGGTAAATATCGAAAACTTTCAGATTAAGACCAAACCCGCCATAATAAAGCCATTGGGTTGTCAGGTCATTAAGCTTGACAACATGACCATTCGATCCATTAATTACCAATTGTTTGGTGTCATCACCATAAACGTTTGCAATATCAAAATCAGTTATATACCCAAAAGCTCTTTGAACCAGTATATTTCCTTCCAGATCAGTTATCAGTATATTCCCTCCACTTTTGAAAAGTATTTTTTGAATGCTGTCTCCGGTTTCAGTAAAAATATAAAACTTTTCAACCGGGACAGGCATAGTAATAGAATCTATAATTTCATTTAATCGAAAATCAAATACTTGTATAGAATTATTTTTTGCGAAGTATAAAAGATTTTGATCATCAGAATTCAGGTCATAAATTTCCATCCAGGTGATTTTTCCTTGAAATACCCGGGATGTATAGTGTTCAGTGTATTGATCACCTTGAAAATCCAGTATTTTGAAATTTGAAAGACTGGACGATGAAGATGAATAAAGCAATTCTTTCACTCCATCTGAATCAAAGTCAAAACTTATCTTATTTGCAGATCCTACATTTTCAAAATCTGAAACTATTCTCCAGTTTTGATTGGCATATTCCTGTGCACTCAGAGTAACTATTAATAAAGAAAAACAAAGGACTATCCATGCTTTTTTCATTGTTTTTTTGAAGTAAGATGATTGCATAAGTTTGATAATTTATGAAAGGGAATTTTTCTTATTAAATAGCAATCCATATTTATAAAAATAAATATTGTCTGAAAGGATTTATAGAGAATTCAAAGATAATAAATATTGAGTTATGATTGCTTGATTATACTTCAATTGTTGAATATTTTATTCTGTAAAATATCAATTACAATTATATGGGCTGTTAACCTCAGATGATGTGAGGTATTTAAATATGAAAGTTTGAGTCTACTCCAAAAAGTCTTTGCCCCTTAAATCCCCACTGACGGTTTCAGTTAGAACATGCCTGAAAGGGGACTTATAATTTGTTGATTTTTAATCGTTTCTCTTTAGTCTTGTGCTGATCAATGAAGTCAGTAGGTTGGGGTAAAAAAACGATTGAAAATCAACAAATTGGACTTTTTGGAGTAGACTCAAGTTTAGAATGTGGCTGTGATATTATGATGTGTTAAGAAGAAGTTTTGTATGATCATCACCCGTAAAAACACCTGTCAAGAAATTATTTTTCAATTCCTTGTTTTTTTGCTTGCTGAAAATGAATGGATTATGATCCTTTTGAGTTTTTTTTAATATTGCGTATATGTTTTTATCTTTTGTAATGCATTGATATTCAAATGTCTGATGTCTGAGTCAGGTATTTTTACCTGATTGGATTACGGGGGAATTACGCATGTGCGAGGTAGCTGACGGAAGTAACTTTGTACCATCAAAAAAACATAAAAACGCTCATGAAAAGGATCATCATTGTCGATAACGAATCAAGTTTCAGAAAAGGGTTGAGAACCATTCTGGAAAATATTGGCAATGCTGACTACATTGAAGAAGCATCCAACGGCCAGGAATTTTTGAAAATGTTATTGAGGAAAGATTTCGACCTGGTTTTTATCGACTTAAAAATGCCCATCATGGATGGGATTGAAGCCACTAAGAAAGCCAGGGCGATTTATCCGGATCTGACCATTATCGCATTTTCATCTTATGAAAATGAACATTACAGGAACCTGATGCTGGAAGCCGGAGCAGACGAATACCTGTCAAAAATGAACAACAATTATGATGCCCTCTCTGATATCATGAACAGCTCCGGGAAATTTGCTCAAAGAAAATATTTATCACACATATAAAACAAAAAAAAATGGAAGCACAAAAAATTGTAATCGTAGATGATGATATGGACGTGATCACCGTCATTCAAGCCATCCTCAAAAGAGAAGGTTACGAAGTACATTACGCTAATGATAAAAAAGCCGGTATCGAACTGATCAGGGAGATCAAACCTGCGGTGGCTATATTGGATGTCATGATGTCCACAATTTATGAAGGTTTTGAACTGGCTCAGGAAATTATCAGTGACAAAGAACTTTCCAAAACCGGAATACTGATGCAAACATCGATCGATGTACTGACTACCACCAAACCCGACGTTCAGGCAATGGCAAGAGAATTCAGAAAATCTCCGGGATTCAAAGATCTGCATGTGATTCTCATCAGAGACATCAATACCGGGAAAGCAGGCGTAGATTACCTCGCTGAAGATGGCAATTCTGTGTTTTTCCACGTAGACGGATTCATTAAAAAACCCGTTGAAGCCAAAAAAGTGATACCAGAGATCAAACGGATCGCAGAACAACATTAAGTGTTTTTTTGCCGGGCAAAACAAGCCAATCAGCAACACTTTGCCCGGCTTTCCAAAAATTCACCGGACTAGAGCACATGTTCATTTAAATTTTCAAAATCTATGGATTCTTCATTAGACTTAATCATCGAAAACTATAAAAGCAGCGGAAAAGATGCCCTGATCCCCATGCTTCAGGAAATCCAGGAAGCGGAAGGCTTTCTCTCCGAGGCAGCAATCGTCAAAACGGGTCAGACACTACACATTCCGACGAGTAAGATTTTTGGGGTGGCAACCTTTTACAACCAATTCAGGTTTGAACCTAAAGGTAAATACCACGTGCAGATTTGCAGGGGAACTGCCTGCCATGTGCTCGGTTCCGCAACGGTACTTTCAGAAATTGAGAAACACCTCAAAGCAAAAGCCGGTTCCACCACCCGGGACGGTTTGTTCAGCATTGAAGTGGTCGCTTGCATAGGCGCCTGTGGTCTGGCTCCTGTGGTTTGTATCAATGGTGAATTTCACGCCAAAGTAACTGCAGCCTCTTTGAAGGAAATATTAGAATCATACAAAGCAAAGGAAGAAGCATAATGGAAACAACACAATTTTTATTGCTGGATCTGCTGAAAAAACCAGAAGAAGTCTCTCAAAAAGCATCCTTACAATCATACCTTGCAGCATTGAAAAGAGAACACGTGACTGAACCGGTGATCTTTATCGGAGCAGGAACCTGTGGACTTGGCGCCGGAGCAGGCAAGACCCTGCACGCTGTCAAAGAATTTTTAGCTGAAAAGAATCTGGATGCCAGGGTCATCGAAGTGGGTTGTATCGGATTGTGCTCCTCCGAACCGATCATGGATATACAATTGCCTGGTTACAACAGGATCTCTTTTGAAAAGGTGGATGCAGCTAAAGTGCCGGACATCCTTAATAGTATTTTCCAATTGGAAGTGGACAAAACGCATGTGATGTGCCAGTTTCCTTCCATGGATAATCAATCCTGGGATGGGGTGCCTTCGTACAGGGAACATCCTTTTTTCAAACCTCAGAGCCGCCTGGTTCTTAAAAATTGTGGGATCGTAGATCCAATCAGCATTGAAGAATACATAGCCTCTGGAGGTTATCAGAGTTATTTGTCTTTGATCCGCAATAAACAACCGCTCGAAGTGTGCGATATGATAGAGAAATCAGGTTTGCGCGGACGCGGAGGAGGCGGTTTCCCGACAGGTAAAAAATGGAAATTCGCTTTCCAAACAGAAGCTGACCAGAAATATCTGATCTGCAACGCTGATGAGGGTGACCCGGGCGCATTTATGGACAGAGCGGTCATCGAAGGTGATCCGCACAGACTGCTCGAAGGGATGGCAATCGCAGCTTATGGTATCGGTGCAACGAAAGCTTATGTCTACATCAGAGCTGAGTATCCTCTGGCGATAGAAAGATTGAATATCGCACTCGAACAGGCAAAAAAATATGGTTTGCTCGGGGAAAATATTTTTGACTCTGGTGTGAACTTCAGCATTAAAGTGAAAAAGGGAGCAGGCGCCTTCGTATGCGGAGAAGAAACTGCCCTGATCCACAGCATCGAAGGAGAACGTGGAATGCCAAGACCAAGGCCTCCTTTTCCTGCTGTGAGCGGCCTTTTTCACAAGCCTACGATCATCAATAATGTGGAAACATTGGCCAATTTGCCCGAGATCATTGCCTTGGGTGTAGAACATTTCGCCTCCATGGGTACCGATAACAGCAAAGGCACTAAAGTGTTTGCCCTTTCAGGAAAGATCGCCCTTACAGGTCTTGTGGAAGTTCCGATGGGAACCACCCTGCGTGAGGTGTTATTCACCATTGGCGGTGGCATTGCCAACGACAAAAAATTCAAGGCAGTGCAGATCGGAGGACCTTCAGGCGGCTGTATTACCGAGGAAAACCTGGATATCCAGATCGATTACGAATCCCTGATCAAAGTGGGCGCTATGATGGGTTCAGGTGGTCTGGTCGTAATGGACGAAGATACCTGCATGGTGGATGTTGCCAAATTCTTTATGGACTTCATCCAACGTGAGAGTTGCGGTAAATGTATCCCATGCAGGGAAGGAACCAGGAGAATGCTGGAAATCCTGCATACCATCACACATAAGCCTACCGACGAAACTAAGTATGAACCCCTGGAAAGGATCAAAAGCGTGATGCAGCTTGAAAAGCTGGGTAAGGTGATCAGAGAAACTTCTCTTTGCGGACTGGGGCAAACAGCACCCAACCCGGTGTTGAGTACCCTGAAATGGTTCAGGCATGAGTATGAGGAACACATTTTTGATAAAAAGTGCTCAGCCGGCGTTTGTACAGAACTGAGAACCTTCAAAATCGATGTGGAAAAATGTACCGGTTGCATGGTTTGTGCCAGAAAATGTCCGACTGAAGCGATCATCGGAGCTAAAAAAGTACCCCACTTCATCATCGAAGAGAAGTGTATTTCCTGCGGCGCCTGTGCGGATGTATGCAAATTCGATGCAATAGATATTTTTTAACTGATAATGACGGAAACAATGAATATCAATCTGGAGATCAACAATAAACTGGTGACTGCCAACAAAGGCGAAACCATCCTCGAAGTATGCAAAAGGCTCGGTATCAACATTCCAACTCTTTGCCACATCAAGGAAACATTTCCAACAGGTGCTTGCAGGATGTGTGTGGTAGAACATCTCAATTCAGGCAAGCTGATCACCTCATGTTCATACCCGGTGGAAGAAGGTATGAAAATTCTGACCCATTCCAACAGAGTAGCAGAAAGCAGAAAAGTGATCGTCGAGTTACTGTTGAGCAATCACCCGGATGACTGTCTGTATTGCGTCAGAAATATGAATTGCGAGTTGCAATCCTTATCTGCAGATCTCGGTGTCCGGGAAAGAAGGGTCATGGGTGTAAAAAATCTTAAAAACCTGGATCATACCGGGGCGAGTCTTGTAAGAGATCCTGCCAAATGCATTCTTTGCGGGAGATGTGTGGATGCATGCGACCGGATCATGGGTGTCAATGCGATCGATTTTATCAACAGAGGAAGCAATGCTGAGATCGCAGTTGCCTTCAATAAAGGGTTGAATACTTCATCCTGCATCAACTGTGGCAGATGTATCATGGTTTGTCCGACTGGTGCTCTTTACGAAAAGAATCATTACGCACAGATCATGGAAGCGCTGGATAACCCCAAAAAACATGTTGTCGTTCAATATGCACCTTCCATTTCTGTGACCATGGCAGAAGAGATCGGCTTGCCGGCAGGAACAGATGTATATGGGCTTCTTAATGCAAGTCTCCGAAAAATGGGTTTCAATACGGTGTTTGACGGAGCGTTTACCGCTGACCTGACTATTATGGAAGAAGGTTCCGAATTGATACAGAGACTTACTGAAGGCGGCCAACTGCCAATGTTCACCAGTTGTTGCCCTGCATGGGTGAAATACATGGAAGAATTTGCACCTGAGTTGCTCAGTCATCTTTCTTCGGCAAAATCACCCATGCAAATGATGGGTGCCATGATCAAAACCTACTGGGCTGAGAAGAAAGGTCTGGATCCCAGGGATATATATAGTGTGGGAATCATGCCTTGTATCGCCAAAAAATTTGAAGCACAACGGTCAGAGATGACCCGCCATGGATTGTCCGATGTGGATGCCGTACTCACCACTCGTGAATTGGTGGGATTGCTCAAAATATACGGTATTGACATTCATTCCCTTGAACCGGAATCTGTGGATTCCCTTATGGGGCAAAGAAGTACGGCCGGTAAAATTTTCGGAGCGGCGGGTGGTGTCATGGAGGCTGCGGTCAGAAGCGCCCATAAGCTCGTGACCGGCGAAGAAATGTCCAACCTGAGGATCGAAGAGCTCAGGGGTTTTGCCCCGGTCAAAAGAACTACTGTCAGGATCGGAGACATCGATTTGAATATTGCAGCCGTCAACGGACTAGCCGGGGTCAAAGAGATCATTGAAGAGGTCAGAAGCGGAAAAAGTGATCTTCATTTTATCGAGGTGATGGCTTGCCCGGGCGGATGCATCAACGGGGGTGGTCAGCCACTGACAGTCAAAGAAGAAAATATCAGGAAAAGAATGGCCAGCCTGTATTCCATCGATGCAACAGAAACCATCCGGACTTCACATAATAATCCGGAGATTCAAAAGATCTATGATGAATATCTGGGAGAACCGCTAAGTGAAAAATCTCATCATCTCTTGCATACGCATTATGAAAAAAGAGATGTATTGATATAAACAATGATCCAAATAGCATTTTTATCATAATTAGTTTGGGATAAGGGAGGCGAAAGCCTTCCTGACTGAACCTGAAAACTAAAAAACATTTTCCATGCCTCACGCACAAATTGAAAAACTGGTCAGCACGGTTCCCAACAGATGCAGGGTGTGCTACTCGTGTGTCAGGGAATGCCCGGTCAAAGCGATCAAGATCGTCAACGGACAGGCGGAGATCCTGACATCCAGGTGTATTGGGTGCGGAAGTTGTTTCATCGTTTGCAGTCAGGGTGCCAAAGCTATTCTGAATACCAAACCGGGAGCATTGTCCTTACTCAGGGGCGAACATGAAGTGATCGCATGCGTTGCACCCAGTTTTGCGGCTGAATTTACAGAATTGGATGATTACAGGCGTTTTGTGGGCATGGTCAGGGCCTTGGGATTCAGTAAAGTGGTGGAAGTCTCCTTCGGTGCAGACCTGGTTGCCAGAGAATATGCAAAAGTCTACCATGAAAACGTAGATAAAACATGGATTTCTTCTGATTGCCCGGCCATTGTTTATTATGTAGAACATTATATGCCGGAGATCAAAGACTCCCTCGTTCCGGTCGTTTCTCCCATGGTGGCAACGATCAGGGTATTGAAAAATAAATATGGTACGGATGTGAAAACCATATTCATCGGGCCTTGCATTGCAAAAAAAGGAGAAAGCACAGAGGTGGATGAAGTGATCACGTTCAGGGAGTTAAGAGAGCTGTTTGCTTCAGAGAAAATAGATCCGGATGTGGTTGAACTAACAGAATTTGATCCGCCTTATGCTGGTAAAGGTTCTCTGTTTCCTGTTTCCCGCGGTATGTTGAATACGATCGGAGGTGAAGAAGATCTTATGTCAAACAATATGATCGTCTCTTCAGGGAAAAAAGTGTTCATCGATATCCTGAAAGAGATCGGAGAAGGTGTGTTTAAAGGTAAAAACCTCGAATTGCTCTGTTGCAACGGATGCATCATGGGTCCGGGAATGAGCCCTGATGGCAAGTTGTATGCAAGACGCAATGCAGTGAGCAGTTATGTCAATGATAAACTGGAGAAACTGGATAATGAGGAATTTGAACAAGAAATGAAAAGCTTTGAACAAATGGATCTGAGTCAGTCTTTCCGGAATCTGGACCGCAGGCTCAACAAACCAGGCTCATCCAAAGTGATCGAAATACTTCAGGCCATGGGCAAACACGAATCCGGTGACCTGCTCAACTGCGGAGCCTGTGGTTATGATACCTGTGTGGATCATGCGGAGGCCATCATTCATGGTTTTGCGGAAATAGAAATGTGTCTGCCTTACTCCATAGAAAAACTACACCAGTCTATCGGGCAGCTCAACATTGCCAATGAAAAACTGTCTGATGCCAGACAAGCTCTGATCCAGTCGGAAAAACTGGCCAATATGGGGCAACTTTCTGCAGGTATCGCGCACGAACTCAACAATCCGCTCGGCGTCATCACCATGTATTCCAACCTGTTGATGGAAGAAACGAACACGGAAAGCCAAAATTACAAGGACCTGAAACTGATCGTTGATCAGGCGGAAAGGTGTAAAAAAATAGTTGGAGGACTGCTCAATTTTGCCAGAAAAAACCAGGTTAAGGCTGTTCATGTGAATTTGACTGATTTTTGCAGGGAAAGCATAGACAGTATCATCCGGCCTGATGATGTGAACCTCGTTTTTAATCCTGAAATCAATGACCCGATCGCTTCTTTTGACAGGGATCAGATGATGCAGGTGCTCACCAACTTAATGAAAAACTCAGTTGAAGCCATTTCAGGAACAGGAGAAATCAATCTGATTCTAAATGGTGATGAGCATAATGTGTATTTTATCGTAAAAGATAACGGTTGCGGTATCCCGACGGAAAATATGGAAAAAATTTTTATGCCCTTCTTCACCACGAAAGAACTGGGTAAAGGGACAGGCCTTGGGTTGCCACTGATATACGGAATAGTTAAAATGCATAAGGGAGACATAACTGTGAAGTCGAATACCGATCCTCAGAAAGGAGAAACCGGAACCAGCTTTCATATCAGAATTCCCAGAATGAACTCAAATTAATTTTTAGAAATGGAAAATAAGATTGTTTTAATCGTAGATGATGATCCGGATTATTTGTTCCAAACAAGCCTCGTGCTGGAGCGTTTCGGAATGAAAGTATTGAAAGCAGAAAACAGGAAAGAGGCTGAACAGTTGTTGGCTGAAACAAAGCCCGACCTCTGTATTTTTGACCTGATGATGGAAACGCAGGACAGTGGATTTGTTTTGGCTTACAGAGCAAAACAATTGTATCCCGAAGTTCCGGTGATCATTGCCTCCGCTGTTACTTCTGAAACAGGACTTGTGTTCAAACTCGAAACCTTGGAGGATAAAAGCTGGATAAAGGCAGACATCTTTATAGAAAAGGGTATCCGGCCCGATCAGCTTCAACGGGAGATCAACAAGCTGCTGGAGATTTGATCAGAAACTGAGAAATTGTAAAAAAATAACCTAAACGTTTTGACGTGTACTTTTGCCCTTTTTCTGCGTTGTAAAATCGTTCGATAGCTATGGCTATTCGCCTCATTCACGCCGTGAAAAAAACAAAATTACTACACTAATTCGCATATCTTATTTATATACAATTCCTGAGCAAATGACTTGCTGAAGGAGTTGCCAAAATGGCATTATCGCGCATTGTTAATAACCTTTTTTTGCTATTTGAAACAAAAACAGTATTATGGAACCGCTAAAAGTTTTAATTGTCGATGATGAACCTGGTATAAGGTCAGGGATTGAAAGGGTTTTGCGTGGATTTAACGTCAGTTTTCCATTTCTCGAAACAGATTTTACTTTTGATCTGATCTCAGTTGAAAGTGGAGAGGAAGCTGTGGAGCAAATAGACAGAGGTCAGATTGACATCGTTTTGCTGGACAATAAATTGCCCGGCATACAAGGGATTGAAGTGTTGGAATATATCAATAAGAACCAGATAGGCGTAGAGGTGATGATGATCACTTCCTACGCCAACCTGGATCTGGCGGTCCGGGCAACCAATCAGGGCGCATTCAATTTTGTTCCCAAACCTTTTACGCCTCAGGAACTTCGCACCGCAATGGAAGCCATCACCAAACATGTTTACCTGAAAGGTATTGGCAGAAACCTCAATAAGACAGAAAAACAAAACAGGTTTCAGTTCTTGTCAGTATTGTCTCATGAACTCAAATCGCCCATCAATGCGGTAGAAGGTTATCTGAATATCATGAAAGACAGACAGATAGGCGAAGATATCGGCGATTACGAAACGATGATCGATCGATCACTGGTAAGGATCAAAGGGATGAGAAGTCTGATCATGGATATGTTGGATATTACGAGGCTTGAATCAGGTGTCAAAAACAGGGAAATTAAACCGGTTGACCTGGTTGAAATCGCCAGGATATCCAAAGATACGGTGGAACCACTGGCCATTCAAAAAAACATTAAGATACACATGGATCTGCCCGAAGAGCTCATTTTTAATGCAGATTCCAACGAAATAGAGATCATTTTTAATAATCTGCTTTCCAATGCCGTGAAATACAACAAAGAATCCGGTGAGGTGTTTTTTGCGATCAAGGCAGTTAAGCATGAAATCCAGGTGATCGTGGAAGATACCGGCATCGGTATTTCACAGGAAGATCTTCCAAAATTGTTCGGGGAATTTCACCGGATCAAAAACGATAAAACCAGGGATATCACAGGTTCCGGCCTTGGCCTGAGCATCCTGAAAAAACTCGTAGACATGTACCATGGCAGGGTAGAAGTAGAAAGCGAGTTGGATAAAGGGACGAAATTCGTGGTGAGGATCGGAAGTTATTAAATTTTGATGACACCAACAATGAACATTGATAAATCATTGAAACCTGCAAAGTGCCTGCTAACGTAATTCAATGCCATCGCACATAAACTGAATTTAATCAGCAACAAGTTTTTCAAAAATAGAATGAAAAATATCATGTGTATTCGTCCACATAGATGCATGCAATGGGGGTGGATCGTCCACCAACCAACTTTCATCAGCTTCCGGATGTGGTCCAACGAGGATTACTTTTCCTGCACCTGACGATGCTAAAAAAGCGGCAACATCCTGATCCGGATTGGTATACCGGGCCAGAACTTCACAATTTGAAGGAAGGTTTTTATAGGCAAATGCAGGTCCATATTGATAATAAATGGTTCTTTGTTCGCCCAGCCAATTGATGGTGATGATTTGAGGGTCGGTATATTGTGGGTCATAAGCAAAACATTCAATATTTATCAAACCCATTCCGGTTTCATAACCATCTGTCCACTGACTGCCTTTCGAAGCAACATAAGCTCCACCGCAAATTCCAAGATAATTTCCCCCTGCGTTAATGTAAGCTTTTAGTTCATCCTGTACTTCATATAAATCTTCCAGTAAATCGCCGGTATCGCCTTCGGTTCCTCCGATGACGAATGCTTTCGCCTTATCAAGATCTTCATTTAGTTTTTTAAGATTTGAGATGTACAATACTGGAAAACCGTACTCTTCTGCCATTAATGTGACTTTTTCGACTCCGTCTTTATCGGCAATTTTACCGTCATAGATTAAAATGTAATCTTCTTTAGTTGCCGGGTTACAATTTATAACAAAAATAACAAAGAAAAATAGCAGTATGAACTGATTTGAGAATTTGGCTTTATTTGTTTTAAGCAAATGATTGGTTTGAAGTTTTTTAGATATTTTGTTCATACCAAAGGAATAATGTAACCGTATTTTGTTTCAAAATCAACTTGTGATCATTTGTGAATAAAAGCTCCTGCTATGTTATTTTCATGAAACCATACGTACAGGATCAATTTGGGCTACAATTTAGTCTAAAAATTGGAAATATATTCAGGATAGGAAATAAATATCATGGATCTGTTCGTTAAAAAAGAAGATCATGGACTTCGCCTGTATGACTGAGACAAAGATCCGGTATGGAATTCTGATTATTTCAAATGTATAGGATGGTGTTGTAAAATGTATTCAAATTGAGATTTCATAAAATTACAGGACATAGCTATTTCTTATGTATGACCGCTGCCTTTAATCACGTGATAATGAGTTCATTCACTATAAATTTTGATTTTTAATATTCGGTCCCGGATATTTTTGTCTGAAAAGTCAAATAAAGTATACATTTGCAGCCAAAAAAATATTTAAAATATGTCAATAGCGACGATCATATCAGTTGGATTGGTCATTTTGGGATTAGTCATAATCATATATCGGGCGTATGCCAGGATAAAATATGCCCCGACAATTGAAAGCCACGAAAAAATCCTTACCCTTACGGATGCCAATTTTGACAATGAGATTCAAAATAAGATCATTTTAGTTGATTTCTGGGCTGCCTGGTGCGCTCCCTGCAGGATGATGGCTCCGATCCTGAATGAAATGGCGGCGGAATTGCCGGAAAACTATTTCGTGGGGAAGATCGATATCGAACAAAACAGGGAAATTGCCAGAAGATATGGTATCCGAGGTATCCCGACTTTCATCATATTTAAGGAGGGTAAAGTTGCAAAAACGATCGTGGGTGTGAAAAGCAAAACGCATTTGATGAAGGAAATGCAGAGTGTTTGATGTTCAGATGTTCAAATGTTCAAATGTTCAGATGTTCAATTATCTGATGATTAAACAATTGGCGGGTATTTAAACCATTCTAATATGAAACCAACTACCATTGAGGAATATATAAGTCAGGCTCCTGAAATTGCGCGGGAAAAGTTGACCGAGTTACGCTCAATCCTGAAGGAGGTTGCTCCGGAAGCAAAAGAATTGATCAAATGGGGTCACCCTGTGTTTGAAGAAAAAAGAATACTTTTCTCCATCTCCGCATATAAAAATCATATGAATTTCATGCCGACGGGACCGGGGCTTGCACCGTTTAGTGAAGAATTGAAGGATTTCAAAACGGGTCAGGACACCGTTCAGTTTCCATACGATAAACCGCTGCCAATTGAGCTCATCCGCAGAATTGCCATTCAAAGACGCAAGGATGTATTGGAGAATGATGCGAAATGGATGTATTGAAAGATATAAATTTCAAGGAACTTTAAGTGTCTATGTTTCTCCGTGCCAGAGAAAAGCCCTTTGAGGAAATGCTGGTATAAGGCAAAACCTATGCCGGATGAACCAGAAATATAGAGGTAAATGATTTAAGAATTACTATACATCTGAAATCATTTTTTTCGTAAACATATCAAGATTTCTCGCTCTGCTCGAAATGACTATAGTTTTGTAAGAGAAAGAGGAATAGGCAGCGGCGATGCCGCTGTCTATTCCCACCTTAAACAGCTAACTGGTTGTCATTCCGACCAGAGGGAGGGATATTGATCAAAAAATTCAAACTTTTTAATAATTTGTCTTTTAGAAAAGATCTGCAAATTATAAATCGTTCAAAGGGGAATTCAATATACCGACATACTTTCATCAAATCCAAAAATCGTATCATCTCAAAAACAGACATCAGGTTGGTTAGTTTTAGCGCCTAAGCGCATATTGCCTTTACATTTAAAGATCGCCTGATCTCCTGTTCTAACCGTGTACTTTTGTGTCTTTTAGGTCAGTTTTTTCTGGCCCGGGACTAAATATCTCATGGCACCTCATTGGAACAGAGTTATTAGTCGTGCATGGCGGAGTACGGTTTCCGGATCATATTCTTCTGCTTTCCAAACCTAACTCTAAATAGAACCTTTTCTATGTTCCTATGTATCTATGTGGTGAAAAAAATGATGGCACCACATAGGAACATAATTACTTAGTCGTGCATGGCGGAGTACTGTTTCCGGATCATATTCTTCTGCTTTCCAAACCTAACTCAAGAATAAGCTTTTCAATGTTCCTATGTCTTTGTGTGGTGAAATATTTCCTGAAAATCGCTTCGGATCAAAAAGGTCAAAACGTTCAAAATAGTGATGATAACGACAATTAAATGGACTTCAACGAGTAAATTTGCAATGAGATATGGGTTGATATAACTTTGGATTCAAATTAATCTATTAAATTAAAGTTATGAAATCAAGAATTGTTTTTTTAAGCATCTTCGTTGCCGTCTTAGTCAGTGGCTGTTTGGTCAAATCAATCCACCCGTTTTATAAGGAAAAGGATGTTGTTTTCAAAAAAGAACTGATCGGTACCTGGTCTGACCAGGATAATGGCAAATGGATCATATCTCAGGTGAAGAAAAACAACACGCCGGTTAATTACTATTCGGTTATTTTGGATAACGATGGCGGTGTATCAAAATTTGCGACACACTTATTTAAACTCAACAATCAATGGTTCGTCGATTTTTTACCTGAAGAACTTTCTGAACCTGATATCACCGCTTACCACCTGGTAAAAACGCACAGCCTGGCAAAAATCGAGTTTTCAGGTGATCAGATCAAAATTAAATGGTTCAATGAAATGTGGCTGGCAGATCTGTTCAAAAATAATAAGATCCGCATTTCACATGAAACAATCAAGGGAAATGATCAGGAGGAATCCTATGTGCTGACAGCATCGACAGAAGAATTGCAGAAGTTTATAATTAAATATGGTGATGACCCGAATGCTTTTATCGATGATCAGGATCCCGGTTCCAAAGACAGGAAAGAAGTATTCTGTTATTCTTTGAAACGTATCAAAAAATGACGCACGTAAAAAGTAGTTTATCCAAACTGGGATGAAAATCCCTTGTTGGATGCCGACAGGCCATGATATTCAAATAATTCAGGCTTTGCAAGGAATCGATCTGTATCGGGTAAAGCCAGTTTTTGAAACAGTCATTTACAATAAGTACACTGCTTGTTTTCAAAAACTTTGAAAACTATGTACTTGTGGTTTTTATCGAAAAAAAAAAGTATTGATTTTGAAGCAGACACCATTCGGGATGAAATCGGGATGAAAAATGAGGACATGTTATTACAACGACTGTATTTTTTATAAAGGATTCCACAAGGCCGGAGAAATAAATTAAAAAAGCACACAGATGAAATCGATTAAGTTCAGATCCATATATCAAAACAGGGTGTTGCAGCACATCCTGTTTTGGTTTGTTTCTTTTTTGGTTCTGCTTAGATTGTTTGCCAGTTCAGCCAGCATCGAAAAAATTGATTACCTCTATACCGCTCTGTTTCATATCAGTCTGATCATTGGCATGTATATCAATTTGTTGGTGCTGATCCCACGATTATTGAGCAAAAAAAGATATTTCCTGTACGGCGTTTTGCTCATCCTTTTAATTCTGGCCACTGCAATGTTTAACCTGTTTTTTTTCGATCAATGGGTCGGATATATCATGCCGGGTTATTATTTTATATCCTATTATGAGTTCATTGATATCATCAAGTTTGTGGTTGTATATATTGGAATTACCAGTCTGATCAAACTTTCCAAGGCATGGTTTGAATTGTCTGAAACAAACCGTCGGTTGAGCCAGTTGCAAAAAGAAAAAATTGAAACTGAACTCAAAGCGTTGAAAGGGCAGATCAATCCTCATTTTTTGTTCAATAGTATGAACAGCATATATTCACTGGCATTGAATCAATCTCCTAAAACACCTGAAATCATTTTGAAACTTTCAGAAATCATGAGGTACATCATTTATGAAGCCAATGTCGATTATGTGGATTTGACTAAGGAAGTTGAATATTTACAGGATTATATTGATATTCAGGAATTGCGAACCAATAAAAGGGCCAGCATAATGTTTGAAGTAAAAGGTGAATTAAAAAATATTCGGATAGCGCCATTGCTTTTTTTTCCTTTGGTAGAAAACAGTTTTAAACACGGGATCAAAGGAGCTACCGGCAAATCTTTTGTCCATATACATTTAAATGTCAGCGAAAAAAATCTGGTTTTTTCCATTGAAAACAATAAGGGAATACCGGTAGATATTGAGAAAAATCATTTCCAGGGCATCGGACTTGACAATGTGCGGAAGCGGCTTGAGATGATCTATCCCGGTTTGCATGAATTGAGCATTACCGAAACCAGTGAAACATTCAGGGTTGTAATAAAAATAATCCATTAAGCGTATGAAGATTAAGTGCATAATTGTAGATGATGAACCATTATCACAGGATATATTGAAAAAATACATCGATGACAGTCCGATGCTTGAACTGGCAGGCATTTGTTTTGATGCATTTGAGGCGAACGATCTGTTGCAGGAAAATAATGTTCAGCTTATTTTCCTGGACATCAATATGCCCAGGCTTTCAGGTATACAATTTGTAAAGACCCTGAGCAATCCGCCATTGATCATTTTTATTACTGCCTATCCTGAATATGCCATTGAAGGATTTGAAGTGGATGCGGTCGATTATTTACTGAAACCGTTCTCTTATGCCAGGTTTTTGAAAGCAGTGAATAAGGCCATAGAAAAGATCAGTTTGGCCAATCTGAAATCCGGTCAGGCCGGTGGATTTATTCTACTCAAATCTGACAAAAAATTATTTAGAGTAAATTTTGATGATATAAATTATCTGCAATCTTATGGAGATTACATCAAAGTATTCACTAACGGAAAATGTCTGGTAGTTCACGACACTTTCAAACACATTCAGGAACAGTTGCCTTCAAAGGAATTCATGCGCATTCATAAATCCTACATCATTTCGATCTCCAAGATTCAGTATCTGGAAGGCAATCAGGTTAAAATAGGTAATGATCTGATACCAGTCGCTTTGGCGGGTAAAGAAAGTTTGCTTAAAATGCTGAGTAAAAAATAGGGACTTCAGGCTCAAAAGGGTTATACTGGAAAATGTATCTGAGCCAAACTTTCCGGATTCTGGTTAAAGGATCACTTATGAAATGCTTCAATGAGCAATATCAGTTTTTAATGATATACAGGTATTAACCTTGTCAAGGCAAATAAGCTTCATCACCAGCATTGATCTACCTCGAAGTCTTTCTATGTTCCTATGTATCTATGCGGTGAAAAAATTGATGTAACCACTTAGATAAATAAATACATAGAAACCCTGGAACAAAGAAACTAAGGAACAAAGATCCATAGTCGTGCATGGGTGAGTACCGCTTGAAGATGATATCCCGATCCTCACTTTTTCCATGATCAGAGAACACTTATTCTGTATATCAAAAATTTTCATCCATCTCTTTTTCCCGTTCATCTTTCAATTTTGCCGCTTCATCCTGAATGAATTGGTTCAACTCAATTAAAGATGAACATTTGTATTCTAAATCTTAAAAAAATGGACAAGAGAATACTAATTATCAATGCCAATCCGGACAAAGAAAGTCTGGGGCACGCCTTGGCACAAGCGTATAAAACTGGTGCCGAATCCGTACATGCACGGGTAAAATTTGTCAATCTGATCGATCTGGATTTCGATCCTGTGATGCGTTCCGGGTTTAAAAATTTGCAGCAACTCGAACCTGATCTGATCATGATGCAACAGGAGATCAACGCAGTGGATCACCTCGTTTTTGTTTACCCCAACTGGTGGGGAACCTATCCGGCATTGCTGAAAGGCTTTTTCGACAGGGTGTTTTTGCCTGGATTTGCATTTGAGTATCAGGATAAATCACCTTTTCCCAAACAATTGCTGAAAGGAAAAACTGCCCGGATGATCGTTACGATGGATACACCGGGTTGGTATTATTCACTGATCTATCGCAGTCCCGGACACCATTCCATTGAAAAATGTATCATGAATTATTGCGGCATCAGCCCTGTCAGATTCACGAGCTTCGGAATAGTCAGAAAAGCTTCTGAGCCTAAAAGGGAAGCCTGGATCAAGTCAGTCAGTGAATTGGGTAGAAAAATGATTTAACTAAAAAGAAATTATAGATGCCCTGTATAAAACTTGAAATAAATACCCAAAATCAATATTTATATTATTAATATTTCCAATTAACCAAATAAAAAGCTGAATATGAAATATCTGTTTTGTCTAATAATTTGCACCTGTGTCGTCTCTGTTTCCTTTGGACAGGAAAATTATACCCAAACAATACGTGGAGTTGTTGTTGATAAAAATTCGCAGATCACCTTACCGGGCGCAACAATAGTTTTGCTGAATTCGGACCCGGCTGTTGGATCAACTTCTGATCTTGAAGGCAGCTTTGCCATATTAAATGTTCCTATCGGAAGACAAGGAATAATGGTTTCTTATCTGGGATATAATACTCAGACGCTCAATGGACTCAATCTGACATCGGGAAAAGAAATGGTCCTCAGAATTGAACTGGAGGAAAAAGTGAACCAATTGTCAGAGGTGGTGATCACTGCCAAGCAAAGGAAAGATATGGCTTTGAATAAAATGGCAGCCGTGAGCGCACGTAGTTTTACCGTGGAAGAGACCGAACGATATGCTGGCAGTCTCGGTGACCCTTCCAGGATGGTCTCTAATTTTGCAGGTGTGGCGATGACCAATGATTCCAGGAATGATATCATCATCCGGGGAAATTCACCAACAGGAGTGCTTTGGAGACTGGATGGCATTGAAATTCCTAACCCGAATCACTTCAGCTCTTTTGGAACCACCGGAGGACCCGTCAGTATGCTGAACAATAACCTGTTGACCAATTCGGATTTTCTGACCAGTGCATTTCCTGCAGAATACGGAAACGTAACTTCAGGTGTTTTTGATCTTAAAATGAGATCCGGTAACAGTCAGAAAAGAGAATATACAGGTCAGATCGGTTTCAACGGTTTTGAAATCGGGGCTGAAGGACCCTTCAGGAAAGGCGGGAAAGCTACTTACCTGGCTAATTTCAGGTATTCTACGCTCGAACTCATGAATGCGATCGGTTTGGATTTTGGTACCGGTTCGGCAATACCTCAATACAAAGATCTTGCTTTTAAAATAAATGTGCCTACAAAAAAAGCTGGTATTTTCAATCTGATAGGCATGGGTGGGGTCAGTTTCATCGAATTGCATGACAGCGAAACTTCTCTATTGAACAAAGAAGAAGACCTTAATTACAACTATGGGGGTATGGATTTGGATTATGGTTCAGACCTCGCTGTTTTAGGATTATCCCATCAGTATTTTTTAAATGACCGCTCCAGGCTGGAAACCTGTATTTCCGCTTTGGGCAACCGCGCAACCACACACTCCGATTCGTTGAAATTTGATGACGAAGGAAGCATTATACAGAATTCGAATTATCTGTTTTATGATGCCAGGGGAACTGAAATAAAATATTCTTTTTCCACCCATCTGAAAACCAAACTGAATGCCGCAAACAACACTTCATTCGGTTTATATTACGATTTGTATGATGTGTATTATCTTGACAGTGTACGTTTTTATCCCGTCAATGGTTTTATCAAAAATTTTGATATCGATGGAAATATTTCCAGCCTCAGGGCTTATGGACAATGGCAGCATTTTTTCGGCAGCAAATGGAAGATGAATACAGGATTAAATGCTACATATACGTCTGTAAATGACGAATTTGTGGTTGAACCCAGATTGAGTATGAAATACAATTTTACACCGGCACAATCGCTCAGTTTTGGCTATGGCCTTCATAGCATTATGCAACCAAGGATGTTTTATTTTATTCAGGCTTTGGTGGATACTGCCAATCTGGTTTATACCCAAAACAATCTGAATTTGAAAATGACCAAGTCTCATCAGTTGGTTGTTGCTTATGACCACGTTTTTTCTGAAGATTTCCGTTTTAAGTCTGAAGCATATTACCAGTATCTGTTTGATGTACCTGTGAGCAAAACAACTCCGCAATTTTCTTTGCTCAATTCCGGTGATTCGTTTACTTTTCTTATTGGTGACAGTCTGGTGAATAAATCGGTAGGTTATAATTACGGACTTGAGGTGACGCTGGAAAAGTTCTTTGACGGAAATTATTATTTCCTGACCACTTTATCTTTGTTTGAATCAAAATATAAAGGTTACGATGAGGTAGAAAGGAATACATCGTTCAATGGAAATTTTGTCTGGAATGTTTTAGGTGGCTATGAATTTAAATTAGGAAAGCACAATTCTATATCTTTGTCCATGAGGTCTGTTTATGCAGGGGGTAAAAGGTACATTCCGATCGATCTGGAAAAAAGTATTGAGCAAAATTTCACTGCTTACGATTGGAACAAAGCATATGAGAATAAATACGGAGACTATTTCAGAATGGATGGAAGGCTGAGTTTTAAAATGAATGGCAAAAGAGTAAATCAGGAATGGGCTATTGATTTACAGAATTTTACAAACAACAAAAACATTTACCTGGAGTCATTCAATCCCAGAACCAAAAACACGAGTTATGATTATCAGACGGGATTTTATCCCATGTTTTTATACAGGATTCAATTTTAAGGGTATAGTATGACTGTTTACGCGAAGGAAAAATCCAGATTAGAACTAAGTACGATAATAGGGATCCCGGTAGTGGGATTCCTATTGACAATCGTTTTCAGAGAAGAATATTTTGAATTATTCACTTTTCAACACCTGGTGCACAGTCTGGTTTCTATTCTGATAACAGGCATCAGCTGGATGGGTTGTCAGTATATAGTGATTAAACTATGGAAAAAATATCCCTGGCACTTAAAGCCAAAGGAACACATTCTGGTAGAAGTGCCTTTGCTGATCGTTTTTACCCTTATCATGATGCTGGTAAATTCCCTGTTATTTAAAATAAGTACGGGCCACAGTATCCTCATGGAAGAATTTGTAAAGAATACCATCATCATTTTGATCGTAACATTTGCATTGGTTACCTTCAATGAAGCCATGTTTTTTTATTACCAATGGCAGGAAAATTTCAACAAATCCACATTGCTTGAAAAAACAAGGCTGAAAGCTGAATATGATCTGCTTAAAAGTCAGGTCAATCCTCATTTTCTTTTCAATAGCCTCAACACCCTTACCACATATGTGGATGATAATGAAGTCGCTGTAAAATACATACAGACCTTATCGGATTTTCTGAGGTATTCATTTGAAGATAAAAATTCGGGCAACAGAACTTTGGCTGAAGAAATCGACATCGTGGAAAAATATATTCAGTTGCAGAAATACCGCTTTGATGACAACCTTTCCGTACATGTAGCGATCGATGAAAAACACTATGTTGCCCTGATCCCGTCGCTGGCTGTTCTTACACTGGTTGAAAATGCAGTCAAACACAATGTGATTTCCAAAATCAAACCTCTGAAGATCCGCATTATGAATGAAGGCGCTGATTACCTCATCGTAGAAAACAATTTTCAGCCAAGGGACGATGTTGAATCCACCAGACAGGGACTTTTAAATCTCGGGAAAAGGCTGAGTTTTGTATCGGAAAAAGAACTGACCACACGGGTTGAAAATGGAAAATTTATCGTGAAACTACCTTTAACCATGGAGTAATGATGCAAGTGCTGATCATAGAAGATGAATTGAGGGCGGCAGAAAGGCTGGAAAAGCTTATCCAACAGATCGATCCTGAGATCCATGTTTTAGCGATACTTGAAAGCGTGGAGGAATCCATCCGATGGTTCAGAACAAATGAGCAACCTGAGTTGATCTTTCTGGACATCCATCTTTCTGATGGTTTGAGTTTTAATATTTTTTCAGAAACCGATGTGAATTGTCCTGTGATATTTACGACAGCCTATGACGAGTATGCACTGAGGGCTTTTGATCTCAACAGCATAGATTATTTGTTGAAACCAATTGATAAAGCGAAACTGGAAAAAAGTCTTGAGAAGTTTGACAAACGAGTTAAAAATGAAAAAAATTCTGAATTAAATACAGATCTCATCCAACTTTTAAGCAAAATTAAAAAACAGACGAATGTATTCAGAACCCGTTTTCTGATCAGTAAAAATGATTCGTTTCTAATAATCCCTTCAGGTGAAATAGCTTATTTTTATTCGGAGGATAAGTTGACTTTTATCAAAACAAAAGAAAACAAAAGATACATTCTGGATGAAAGTCTCGATAGTCTGATGGAATCTCTGGACCCGAAACAATTCTTCAGGATCAACAGACAATTGATCATTTCGATCCATAGCATAAAATCCATCGAATCATATTTCAATTATAAATTGAAACTGGAAGTGAATCCTCCTGCTCCTCAGTTGAACACCGTGATCAGTCGTTCCAAAACGCTCGAATTTAAGGAATGGGTGAAAAATGGGTAGGTGAATTCCTGAATTTCTTGTCGTTTTGGTTAAATATTTTGTTGATTTTTTGCAATTTTATGGGCTAATAGTCTTGTGGCTTTTTTTACTGAATATATCAGATTGATTTGAGCAGAGGTTCTATTTAGCCAAAAAAAGAAACAAAAAACACATATATGAAAATAATCGGTTTGATGTCAGGTAGTTCTTTGGATGGGATAGATCTGGCTTTGTGCGCGTTTGAACAACAGGAAAATACTCTTTTATGGAACATTCTGAAAAGTGCTACCTATAGCTATTCAGCTGAATGGAAATCGAGGCTGGTAAAACTCCCCAAATCCTCCGCACGGGACCTTATGTTGGCTGATTATGAGATCGGTTACCTCTTCGGAGAGATGATCCGTGATTTTGCCAAAGGCCAATCTGTGGATTACATCGCTTCCCATGGTCATACGTTATTCCATGAACCGGAGAACAAAATGACGTGTCAGATTGGCAATGGTGCGGCCATCGCTCAGACTGCCGGCATAACGACGATCAATGATTTTCGTTCTTCTGACATCAGCCTGGGTGGTCATGGTGCTCCGCTTGCTTCCATAGTCGACCGGGACCTGTTGACTGAATATGCTGCGCTGGTCAATCTCGGGGGTATTTCAAATGTGAGTTTTACTAAAAAAGACAATGTTTTTGCTTACGATATCAGCCCTTGCAATCAATTGCTGAATTATCTGGCCTCCAAATGTGGTTTGGAATACGATAAGGATGGTGAAATGGCATCAAAAGGCTTGAGTCATCCGGGTTTGATGGAAGAATTTCTAAAATTTGATTTTTATAAACTGAATCATCCAAAGTCACTGGACAATAATGCTTTGCAAAAATACTTCTTCCCCATACTGGATGGCTTTAACCTGTCCCTGATAGATAAAATGGCGACAGCGGTGGAACTGATTGCTACCACCCTGACAACCGAACTGCAAAAGGAATTGTCTTCGACCGGAGATGTTTCACAGGTATTATTGACAGGTGGAGGCGCAAAAAATAAATTTCTGGTCGAGAGGGTCCGTCAACTGAATCCAAATCTGCAGATTGTAATTCCGGATGAAACCCTGATCGATTTCAAAGAGGCCTTATTGATGGCTTATATGGGTTATTTGCGGGTAATGGGAAAAACTAATGTTGCCTGCTCAGTTACCGGAGCCGGGAAAGACAGCATCAGCGGAGCGATCTATTTGGCGGGAAAAATTGGATGATTTGATAATTTGATAATTTGGAAATCTGAAAATCGATCTGTTCCGGAAAACGACTGAAAACTAAAAAATTGGGCTTTTCAGCACAGACTCATCATTGGATCATTTCAACATTGGATCAGTATAATATTGGATCATTAACCAAAATGGCTGAAATTCCATTAAATTTACTGTGTTTTTAAAGCCTGTCAATAATAAATGAGCAAGAATCATGAAGAAAATATCAAATAATTCACTCATACACATACTTTTCCCTATTTGTCTGATTCCTTTGGTAATGAGTTGCTCGTCACTCAAACCAATCCCGTATAACCCTCAAATGGTTTATCAAACATACATTCCGGGAAAATCAGACCTGGTGATTGACAGACAGGAATACTTCAACAAATTGCAGGGATTCTGGTTGGGAACCAGCATCGCCAACTGGACCGGACTGGTCACGGAAATGGATAAGATCGGACAAATCGGAAAGCTTAAAACCGGGGGGTTCTATACCAGGAATGATTGGGGTAAGCCTGATCAACCCAGTATTTGGGCCCAAGGCGTTCCCAGCCACCTTTCTCCGGTCATCGACTTTGTGTTCGCCGCTCCTGACAGTATCTGGGGATCAGACGATGACACAGATATCGAATACATTTATCAGGAATTATTATTGAGGCATCAAACTTCCTTGCTTTCAGGAGCTCAAATTCGGGATGGGTGGTTGAGGCATATCCGGCATGAGGAGGAGAATTTTTTGTGGGTATCCAACCAAAAAGCTTTCGACCTGATGAAAAAGGGAGTGGTGCCGCCGGCAACCGGTGATCCGAAAAACAATCCCGAATATGAAATGATAGACGCTCAACTGACCACCGAAATTTTTGGTTTGTTCGCTCCTGCCAGACCTGATATCGCGGTAAAAATAGCCACGCTACCAATTCAAACGACGGCAAGGGACAACAGTGAGTGGATTTCAGCATTTTATGTGCAAATGTTCTCCCTCGCATCGGCAGTGGACCGTAATCTTTCTGTAAAGGAACAGATTTTTTGGATGGCTGAACAAGCGTCAAAAGTATTACCCGATAATTCCTACGCTTCAAAAATGTATGTCTTTGTCAAATCAAAGTATCATGAAGGCATTCCATGGGAACAAGCCAGGGATTCTATCTATCATCGTTATCAGATCGAACAATCCGATGGTTATGACATGACCTCAAGGCAACTGTATTGCAATGGTTGTTTTGCTGCCGGGATCAATTTTGCTTCCAGTCTGGTCAGTTTGTTTTATGGAGGCGGTGACTTGAAAGAAACCATCAAAATAGGCGCCCTGGCTGGTTGGGATTCTGATAATCCGACGGCAACCTGGGGCGGGCTGATCGGGTTTATGATTGGAAAGGAAGGTGTTGAAAAAGCATTTGGTAAGAAATTCAGCCAGTTGTTCCATATTCACCGGACCAGAACAGGTTTCGATCAAAATGGAGTGGATTCATTTGAGAATATGGCAAAAAAAGGTTTGTGGGTCACAGACAGGGTAGTTCAGGAGGAGATGAACGGAGGCGTTGACCTGAAAAAAAACGTTTGGTACATTCCGGCAATAATGGTGTTTAAAAATAATTAAGTGACAGGTGATACAATTAATATTTCAACAGGTTGATTGAAATCGAGCAGTCTCAATATATAATTATGCCTGCTGTCCCAAAAGTCTTTTTACATGAATAATGGGAATCAAGGGTTGAAAAAAAGCTCCGAAAATCCTTTATTTGGCCTCAATCCTAAAGGAAGATAAAGGATTTTCTCGCTTTCATCCTTTAGGATCGAGGCAAAAAAGTGAGAAAATCCTGCTTATCTGCAGAATTAACTTTAACCCTTGATTCGCATGAATAAGTAATTCACTAAAACATCCATCTGCCGAATGTTCGAGAAAATAAGCGATCAGATAAAAAATCTTCCAAAACCTGACAAGGATCTGCTGGACAGCCTGATACATGTGAAGCAATACTCCAAAGCTGCGTTGGTTTTTAATGATGATTCACTGGATAATCATACCTATTATGTGGAAAGTGGCTTGTTGAGGAAATATGTGATCAAGGATGGGAATGAAAAAACGATTGATTTTTATTTCACCGATGAAATATATTTTCCATCTATATTGGAAAAACATAGAAAAACCAACTGCTTCCTTGAGGCAATCGATCAGTCCATTGTTTTCAAGCTGAATAATTTTGAATTTGATAAAATTAAAACTGAAAGCCCGTTTCTCCTGAAACTGGAAAATTTTATCCTTGATAAAGCACATGCACAAGCAGCTGAAAGACTCCAGAACTTTCAGACCATGAATGCCACCGAGCGATATCTTAACCTTCTGGAAAGAAATCCAAGAATCGTTCAATCGATCGCTTTGACTTTTGTGGCCTCTTATCTTGGGATCAACAAGGCCTCATTGAGTAAGATCCGGTCCGCCTTAAAGTGATTTTTTTGCAAATGCAAAATGAACAGGGCTGCATACTCCTTAGCTTTGTTCTAAAATAAAATATGAAGCCAATCATTAGGACAGTTTTTTTACTTTTAATTTTTACGAACCTGTATGGACAGCAGAATTACAAGTCTGGTAAGAGCCTGACCATCCAGACGGATGCTTTTGATTTTGTCGCCCGGGGTTTCAGCATCTGGACTGGGTATACTTTTGGATACAACAGGGTTTTTGTGGATGGTGGCATGAATCGGTTGCCTGATTTTTTAAACCCTCAGGGAGATGATTTTATTGAAATAAGGAGATATTTCATACAAACTGGTTATTACAGATTTTTGCACAAACCCGATGGATTGTTTTTCGGTGTGGAAGGGATTTTTCAGCAAATGGAGATTCAAGCGATCGGAAGTGACGAGGTCTCAGACAACCCTGTGTTGAGGATTGCACCGGTCATTGGTTATGAATGGACACCATTACGAAAGATTGCACCGAATTTTACGATTACCCCATGGATCAGTGAGAGATTTCCACTTTATTCTAAGGTGGTTGCATTCAGCACAACTACAAAAACATATAAAACAGCTGATTATAATTTTGTGATGGGGCTGAATCTTGGGTATAGGTTCAATTGGTAAGCAAATTTCAAGATTGTTGATTTCCTGCCACTTAAATTTCCTGTAGTTACAATTAATCGATAAATAACACAACTGTATAAAATCAACTGAATAATCCGGCGCCAGGTTTTAATAACCCCAAAAAAAGCCTGGTTCCGTTTTTCTTACCTGATGCAAGTCCTTTTTTCCTAAGACAGCTACCGGCTATTATTCCAGGTGTTATTCCTGTATATGGACCAGAACCCTTACAATTAAATGGTGAGCTGGCAGTCACAAGGTAATAAACCCTTGAAAATCCCAAAATTGGAATATTTAGAATAATAATTTGTTGGAATTCGGTCGTTTTTAATTAAGTATGGTAATAAACGATTGAAAACCAATAAACTGGTTTTTATTTATCCGACCTGAAATATAGTATTTCCTTAACAAAGCGGTATCAATCCATTTTTTTCTTAACTTTGCGTGTTATAGGGTTCAACTTTGTAATTCAAAAATTCCTGTTTTTGAAGGGTTTTAAATTAAATTTGTAGTTCTGAAATGGATGTTTTGTTCGGATAAGTAAACTTTTAATATCTGTACCAACAACATGCGGTCAGGCAAAAATGTATCAGGATTTTCAATATTATCATAATGAAAAAATATTCCCTCCTTGTTCTTGCTTTTTTGTTCCTTCAGTCAGTTTTTGCCCAGACATTTTCAGACAGCAACCTTCCGATTGCTCTGATCACCACCGATATCGATCCCAATACAGGATCGCATTATCCCATAGAAGGTAGTGAAAAGACCTATGGTTACCTGAAGATCATTTTTCATCCGGATGGTTCAAGAAATTCGCTGGCAGATCAATACAATCCTGCTTTTCTCAATTACAATGGCAGAATGGCCATCAGGGTCAGGGGTCAATCAACCCAGGCATTGCCTAAAAAGCAATTCAGACTTGATACTTACGAAAGTGACAATACCTCGAATAATAATGTCTCACTGCTTGGTATGCCGGAAGAAAATGACTGGATTCTAAATGGACTCGGGTTTGACCCACTGATGATCAGAGACAGAATCAGTTACGACATATCACGGAACATGGGAAACTTTGCTGCCCGAGGAGTATATTGTGAATTGATGATAAATGGTGTTTATCAGGGAGTATATATGTTGTCTGAAAATATTAAAAGAGATACTGACAGGCTGAATATTGCTGAGATTTTGCCCACAGAAAACACACAACCAGCGATCACCGGGGGTTACATTACAAAATGTGACAAACTCAGTGAAGGTGACTATGTCGCCTGGTCTTACGACACCCACATCGGTGGTTGGGTCGATTTTGTACATGATACACCCGAACCCGGTGAGATAACTACCCAGCAACATAATTATATTAAAAGTGTTTTTGACGGACTGAAAAACACAACAGCCGCACAAAATACTTCAACAAGTAATGGATTTCCTTCCATCATCGATATCGCCAGTTTTGTGGACTTTATCCTGGTCAACGAATTTGCGGCCAATGTGGATGCATACCAGTACAGTACCTTTTTTCACAAAGACAGAGGCGGAAAACTGCGTGCAGGTCCTGTCTGGGACTTTAACCTCACTTATGGGAATGATTTATTTGTGTGGGGTTTTGACAGAAGTCATTATTGGGTTTGGCAATTTGACAACTGGGACAATGTCGGAGCAAAGTTTTGGAAACAATTGTATGACAATCCCCAATTTCATTGCTATTTGGCTCAAAGATGGGCAGAACTGACAAAGCCCGGGCAATGTTTTCATTACAATACCGTCAGCGAAAAAATCGACAGTCTGGTGCAGCTTTTAGCAGAAGCGCGTCCTCGGGAACAGCAAAAATGGGGCATGATCGGTTCTGAACAAGTCTATGGTAGCAATATTCTGGCTATGAAAACATGGATTCAAAACAGGATCACCTGGATGAATGAACAGATCGGTACTGGTACCGGTTGTGGTTTTCCACAAATACAACCCATCGTCATTTCAAAAATTCATTACAATCCCAAAGCCTCATCTCCTTATTCAAGCAATGACCTGGAATTCATCGAACTCACGAATCACAGCCCCAATATAGTTAACCTTTCGGGGTATTATCTGAGCGAACCAGGGATGAGTTTTATTTTTCCTTCCGGCAGTATTTTGCAACCGGCTCAAAAAGTATACCTGGCATTTAATTCATCTGCATTCAAACAGGTTTATGGAATTGTACCGATCGGGCAGTATACAAGGAATATGTCCAACAAAACCCTCAAATTGGTACTCAGGGATCCCTGGGGCAACCTGATAGACAGGGTGACCTACATGGATTCAGCTCCATGGCCCGAAGAAGCCGACGGAGATGGTCCTTATCTGGTATTGAACGATTTGGATCTGGATAATGCTTTAGCCTCGAATTGGACCATTTCTACGGATCCTTTGGTATCTACTGACCTGGCAATTGAATCATATGTTACTATTTTCCCTAATCCGTTCAATTCAACCCTTCGAATTTCCAATTCAAGTGGTCAATTACTTCAACTGGATGTTTTAAATGTATTGGGCCAAAAAGTAGTGGAATTGCCCGCAATAGGAGAATCAGCCATGACCGTTACCCTTGATTTTTTGAGCAATGGTATTTATTTTGCACGACTTTACCACGAAGGAAAAACAATTTTGATGGAAAAACTGGTAAAAAACTGATTTACTGCAAAAATTTATTTCTTTTGCAAAATAAAAATTCATCGGTATGATATTATTCCTGGCAGGTTTGATTGCAGGTATGGTGATCACCCTAATAGTCATCATTTTTTTTGCACAATCATTTATGTTTGCAGAGAAAGAATGCAAATATGATTTTGAACAATCCGTTGAATTGCTGACGAATTCAGCCCTTGAAAATGGGTGGAAAGTTCCGGCTGTTCACGACCTCAGGGAAACCATGCTCAAATTCGGAAAACCTGAAGTGGCTCAGGCTAAAGTTTTTGAAATTTGCCATCCGGATCATGCTATAGAAATCCTGTCGAGGGATAAAGAGCGGAAGATCATGCCTATGATGCCTTGTCGGATCGCAGTTTATCAAAAGTCTGATGGGAAATGCTATGTGTCGGTTATGCAGAATGGTTTGCTCGGTAGTTTGATGAAAGGAGTTGTTCCTCGAGTCATGCGGGCTGCATCCAGGGAAAGCCATATGATCATTCAGGCTATTTTGCCGGATCATCAGAAATGATTTCGTTGATAAATATATAATTCTTGTATCGGGGTAAGCCAATTCAATGTTACTCAATGATTAGATTGCTCCTATCTATGCTTAGAAAAAATTTAAACCCAATTTAAAAAGATCTAATAAAAGAATTTGATACGGGATCGAATCAAAGTATGACCCCGATTTCTGTTAATCCGGATAGGTGCAGAAAATCATTCAGACGAGGTTTGTATGAGGAAATTTTATTGTTTCAGATAATGATTTTTCCAACCCTACATTACCGTTAAATATTCAAACCCTACCGTTAACTTGACGAAACATGCCGTTAAGTAGATCGAAGCTATTTTTTTGGAGGGCCTGGTTATTTTTGTTTTGAAGATAGGCTTAATCGGGTCCCATGAATGATCACTCTGATTTTATTAAATCAGGCATAGTTAATTTCCTATGCCTGTATTTTTTTTTGGCAGGTGCAACATTAAATTGAAAAGAATCTGATCGAAAAAAAGTCATTTATTTTGCTTAACCCAACTTGAAAATAAGAT
>DDTL01000079.1 GCA_002344345.1 Saprospiraceae bacterium UBA2365 | reverse complement strand
CATAAAAATATATATTAAATATGTTTGTAATATAAAATTATTATATTTGTATTAATTTTTATGTTCTTTGATTAATGTGAAAAAGATTTCAATCATCCAGATGTAAGCAAAAAATATATTATGTGTAAACTATTTGTCTATATGAAATAACAAATTATAAAAAAAGTTAATATTTTTTTACAAATATGGGGGTGAAAGTGGGCGGAAGTGGGAAAATAATATACTTTTGTATCAACAACTGAGAAGAAAGTGTTTTTATGAATGATTTAACCGGGGAATATCGGGTAAGAATGGATGATAAGGGAAGGCTGAAATTGCCTAGTGCCTTGTTGAGCCAGATAGGTGAAGATCCGGTTTTTACGATCAATCGGGGTTTTGAAAAACACTTGATGTTGTATCCCAGAGAGGTTTGGGTGAAGAAGACGAAAGAAATCAATAAGTTAAACATTTACAAGACGAAAGAAAGGAACATGATCCGGTATTTTTACCGGGGAGCATCGGAATTGAGAACTGATGCGGCTGACCGTGTCCTAATTCCGAAAAGTCTGATGGAGTATGCAAAAATTGACAAAGAGGTGGTTTTGTTTGCATATAACGAGCAGATTGAAATATGGTCAGAAAAGTTGTATGAAGAGTTCCTTGGTTCAGAGCCCGAAGAATTTGCTGATTATGCAGATGAAATTTTCGGAGACAAGGATGCTGATTAAGCAACCATAGATAAAATGATATTTCATAAACCGATCTTATTAAACGAAGTAATAGAAGGGTTGAATATTGTGCCTCACGGTGTGTATTGTGATTTTACATTTGGTGGTGGCGGACATTCACGGAAAATTCTTGAAAAGCTGGGCGCCAAAGGTCGCCTGGTAGCTTTTGATCAGGATGAGAAAGCGATTGAAAATGTTTGGGATGATGACCGACTGATCCTTATCAGATCAAATTTCAGATATGCTGATAAGTTTTTAAGGTATCTGGGAATTGAAAAGGTAGATGGTGTTTTGGCTGATCTGGGCGTTTCGAGTCACCAGTTGGATGTTGATTCCAGAGGATTTACTTACAGGGATAGGAATGAGCTGGATATGCGAATGAACCGCAAACAAAAATTGAACGCAGTAGATATTCTAAACACTTATTCTGAATCAGAACTGGTTTCGGTTTTCTCCGGTTATGGAGAAATAAGGAATTCAAAGCAATTGGCAAAAGCTTTCGTGAGGTCCAGAATGACGGGGAAAATCCGGAATTCATCTGACATTGACAGAATCATCGGCACAGTGATCAAAGGTGAAAAAAACAGATATCTTGCGCAGTTATATCAGGCGATCAGAATAGAAGTGAATGATGAATTTGGAGCCCTGAAACAAATGTTGGGATTTTTGGAGAACATTTTGAAACCTGGGGGAAGATTGACTGTGATTAGTTTTCATTCACTCGAAGACAGGTTCGTCAAGAACCTGATCAAAAAGTCAGATGTGGAAGGAAATATTTCCACTGATATATACGGAAGACAAATCTTCAAGTTCAGGGAAGTAGTGAAAGGAGTGGTAGTGGCTGGTAAAGAAGAATTGTATCAGAATTCAAGAGCAAAAAGTGCAAAACTTAGAATTGCTGAAAGATTATGAAAAGTGAAAAATCGAATAGCTGGTTAAAATTTTTACTCAGAAATTTATCGCTGATTGTTTTTTTGGCAGTGTTGGCATTGGTTTATATAAGTAATGTTCATGTTGCGGAAAGAAAGCAGCTGAAAATAGAAGAAAAAAAGAGGGAAGTTCAGAAAATAAAGTGGGAGTATATGAGCGTGGAAAAGGATATGCTGTTGAATTCTTCCCCTTCGGAAATGGAAAAAAAGACGAGCGAAATTGGTTTGCAACCGCCGTCTTCCATCCCTTCCAAATTGACTTTAAAAAATGATGTAGAAAAATAATGGACAAGAGGACAGAATTACTTGCAAGAGTTTATGTCGTGACAATATTTTTTGTCCTCTTCTGTCTTTTGGTGATTGGCAGATTGATAGATGTCAACATCCTGGAAGGTGAAAAATGGAGATCTAAATTGCAAAAAAACATCAAATGGATCGAAGTTGAAGGTGACAGGGGAAATATTTATGCTGATGATGGCAGCATTTTGGCTGCCTCGCAACCGTTCTTTGAAATCAGATTTGACGCAGTTACACCAACTGATAAAGTATTCGATCAGGGTGTAGATTCTCTGGCTTATTATATTGCAACATTTCTTCGACCTGACAAAAGTCCTATAGGCTGGAAAAATGAATTGGTCGCAAAGCGTAGAAATGGTGCGAGATATTACCAGATCAAGAATCATGTCGACTATAATATGCTTATGAAAATCAGGAATTTTCCGGTTTTCAGAGAAGGAAGGATCAAAGGAGGGTTGATCGAAATTCAAAAAAGTTCAAGGGTTAAACCATACAAGGAAATGGCGAGCAGAACCATCGGCGTGGATAGGAAAAATGCAGCAAAAATAGGACTTGAGGGTTCTTTTGACGAGTTCTTAAAAGGTCAGACAATAAAACGTCTGTATAAAAAACTACCAAGTAAATCATGGATTCCTGTTCAGGAACATGAAAACATGTTGCTCAATAAGGGTTCAGACCTGAACACGACACTGAATATTGGGATTTCAGATGCTGTGCATCAGGCGGTATTGAGAAAACTACAACAGACCAATGCCAAAACAGGAGTAGGCATCGTCATGGATGTAAAAACCGGTGAGATCAAAGCTATGACCAATCTTACCAGAGCCAGCAACGGAGCTTATGTGGAAAATTACAATTTTGCCATCGGTGAAGATGGTAAATACAATCCGGGTTCTACTTTTAAACTGGCGACAATGTTGGCATTGCTTGAAGATGGTCACCTTACACTTGAGACCTTGGTCGACCTTGAATCAGGTATTAAGGTTATGAAAGATCGTGTGATAAAGGATGCTGAGCCACACAATCTAAGAGTCGTAACAGCTGAGAAAGCCTTTGTTATTTCCTCCAATGTGGGTATGGCAAAATTAGCGGATCATTATTATAACCGTAGTTTGAAGGCAAGAAAAAGTTTTGTTAAAAGACTGAAATCCTTTGGTTTAGCCAATAAAACAGGGGTTGATATCGAAGGGGAGGCAATGCCGGTTATAAAAGATCCCGAAATGGATGCCAATCATTGGTCAGGAGTGACCATACCATGGATGGCTCATGGTTATGAACTTGAAATGACTCCTTTGCAATTGTTAACTTTTTACAATGCTGTTGCCAACAATGGGGTGATGGTCAAACCTTACCTGGTAAGAGACATTTTGAGAGAAGGGAAAATTCTTCAAAAATTTGAGCCGGTTGTTTTGAATCAAAAAATCGCGAGTGAGTTTAGTATAAAGCAGGTTAAAAAATTACTTGAAAAGGTTGTAGAGGAAGGAACAGGTATTGGATTAAAAGATAATACAGTGAAAATCGCCGGGAAAACCGGAACAACAAGGGTTAACTACAATATAAGTGAGGACGAAGAAGAAAAAGTTTATAATGCGTCCTTTGCCGGTTATTTTCCGGCGGATAATCCAAGATATTCCTGCATAGTCGTATTGTATGGGCTATCCGGTCAGGGGAATATTTATGGAAGTCAGGTTGCAGCGCCTGTATTTGGAGAAATAGCAGAAAGGGTCATGAACTTTTACATCAATGATCTGGATAACGAAGTGCAGAAGGAGGCTTTTGCTTCAGCGAATTTACCAAAAGGGATGAAGGGGTTTGGTCCCGACATTGATGAAATACTGAATTTCTCAAATGTGCCCCACACAAACAAGGTGAGTAAAGGCTGGATAGCAGTGGAAAATCAACGGACAAAACTCGATATTGATGAGGTGAAAATCTCGAGGAGGACAGTTCCAAACGTTTTGGGAATGGGTGTGAGAGATGCAGTGTATATCCTTGAAAATCTGGGATATAAAGTTAAAATAGAAGGGGTGGGAAGAGTGGCGCAACAATCGATAGCTCCGCATACAAGAAATGTTGGCGGAACGATCACATTATATCTTGAATGAACAGCTTAAATATGAAACTGAATATAAACTTTGTCAAAAGAGACGAAGTCTGAAAAATTGAAATGTTGGATAAAAACTAAAAACATCATGGAATTGATTGCATTACATCGACTTTTGCAAGGCGTTGCATTTGACAAAATTCTTGGAAATCAAGGATTAGGCGTAAAAGCCTTGAAGATTGATTCAAGGCAAGTTGAACCAGGAGATCTTTTTATCGCAATGCCTGGCTATAAAACAGATGGACATCTTTTTATTCCAAAGGCTGTTGAAAATGGAGCAAATTATATCTTATGTCATCAGTTGCCTGATTTGATCGAAGACAAAATCTGTTATGTTGTCGTGGATGATGTCAGGAAGGCATGCGCTAAGTTGGTAGCCAATTATTTTGGAGATCCAAGTAAAAAATTGAAATTGATCGGAGTAACTGGCACCAATGGAAAAACAACGATAGCCACATTGCTATATGAGTTTTTTCAGAAATCCGGATTTAAAGCAGGATTACTTTCAACTGTTGAAAACAAAATTGCGACAAAAGTAATACCGTCCACTCATACAACTCCGGATATCATCAGTATCAATCAGTTGATGGCTGAAATGGTTGAGTCTGGTTGTACATATGCGGTGATGGAAGTGAGTTCACATGCGATAGATCAGATGCGGATAGACGGGTTGGATTTTGATGGTGGCCTTTTTACAAATCTTACGGTAGACCATTTAGATTATCATCAGACTTTTAAGGAATATGTCTATACCAAGAAAAAGTTCTTTGATCAATTGAAGCCTGAAGCATTTGCACTTTGCAATATCGATGACAAGAATGGAGAAGTCATGATGCAAAATACCAGAGCGAGTAGAAAATCGTATGCAGTCAAACGGATGGCTGACTTTAAGGGGAGTATCCTCCGAAATAGCCTTGAAGGGCTACAGATGAGGGTCAACCAAAAAGAAGCGTTCTTCAGGCTGATTGGTATGTTCAATGCATACAATTTACTCGCAGTCTATGGAGCAGCTGAATTACTTGGATTCAATCAGGAAGAAATCTTGCTGCATTTATCATCACTGGAACCAGCGAGAGGAAGGTTTGAAATCATAAGAAATCCTTTAAATCAGCAAACGGCTATAATAGATTACGCCCATTCGCCTGATTCTTTGGAAAATGTTTTAAAGACGATTGTTGAAGTAAAAGGGATGGAGTCCAGGATCATCACGATATGTGGTGCCGGTGGAGATCGGGATAGGACTAAAAGGCCTCAAATGGGCGCAATAGCCGGCAATTTGTCTGACCTGGTGATTTTTACAACGGATAATCCGAGGTCTGAAGAACCGGAGTGTATCATAGATGAAATGGTAGCCGGTGTGGACAAAGAATTTATGGACAAGATATTGAAGGTAACAGACAGGTCAGAGGCGATAAAGATCGCTGCCAAACTGGCTGATCCGGCTGATATCATCCTGATTGCAGGTAAAGGCCATGAAACATATCAGGAAATCAAAGGTGTGAGATATCCCTTTGATGACAAAGAAAAAATAAAAGCCATTTGGCATTAAAGAAAAATAGAAGAGTAGGTTCTATTTATATTCTCAGGTTGGTTTTAACAGTTGCAGTGGGAGCATATTCAGAAAAAGTTCTGAATGCCCACTGTGGACTGTTTTTAATGAAAAAAGTAAATTATGCTTTACTATCTGTTCGAATACTTGGATAAACAATTTAATCTGCCTGGTGCAGGTCTTGTACACTATATAACTTTCCGTGCTGCCGCAGGGATTATTTTAGCTTTAGTGGTTTCTATGATTTTCGGCAACAGGATCATACGTTCATTGAAAAAAATGCAAATAGGAGAAACCGTTAGGGATCTCGGGTTGGAAGGCCAAAAAGCCAAGGAAGGTACCCCAACTATGGGTGGATTGATTATTTTTTTAGCGGTCATGGTTCCTACACTCTTATTTACTAAAGTGTTGAATGTCTATATAATTCTGATGATTGTGACCACTGTGTGGATGACTGGAATTGGATTCCTGGATGATTATATCAAGGTGGTCAACAAGAAAAAAGCCGGATTGAGACCCAGGTTTAAAATTATAGGTCAGGTAGGCCTCGGACTGATCGTAGGCATCACCATGTTGTTCCATTCTCAGATTCTGGTAAGGATGCCATTGGAAATGGCTCAGCAAAACGGGTATGAAATCGTCAAAACGTTTAAAACTGAAGTTTCGGCAGTAAATGAGGCAAAGACCGTACAAGAGATGGCTTATGTTAAATCTACTTTGACCAATCTGCCTTTTGTGAAAGGAAATGAGTTTAATTATGCTTTTTTCCTGGATATAGTTGGAATAGATGCCAAGGATTGGATATGGCTGATATTTATACCTGCGATTGTTTTTATCATTACCTTGGTTTCCAATGCAACTAATCTTACAGATGGTCTGGATGGGCTGACATCAGGATTGTCCGCAATTGTCGGGGCTACTCTGGGTGTAATGGCTTATGTGTCTAGTAACACAATCATAGCAGACTACCTCAATATCTTGTACCTGCCATTTAGTGAAGAGCTCGTTGTCTTTTCAGCGATCTTTTTGGGAGCAATGGTGGGATTTCTTTGGCACAATTCATATCCCGCCAAAGTTTTTATGGGAGATACCGGTAGCCTGGCAATTGGCGGGATCATTGCGACGCTTGCTATTTTACTTAGGAAGGAACTGCTTATTCCGATTTTATGCGGGGTTTTTCTGGCAGAAGCACTTTCCGTCGTGATCCAGGTCAGTTATTTTAAATATACAAAAAAGAAATTTGGTGTTGGGAAAAGAGTGTTTTTGATGACTCCGTTGCATCACCATTTTCAGAAATTGAATATGAATGAATCAAAAATTGTCACAAGGTTTTGGATTGTCGGAATCATGCTGGCTGTTATTACGATCATTACTTTAAAAGTGAGATAAATTTATAATTAACAGATATGTCATTAGGTAAAGTCATAGCAAAAGATTTAAAAGGAGACCGGTCTATATGGTTGATAGTCTTTTTTCTGGGCATTTTGTCCCTGCTGGCTGTTTACAGTGCAGTTGGAAGCATGGCATATACTACCAGAGATGGCAATACGATTTTTTATTTAATTCAGCAGCTGATCTTCATTTCTATCGGGTTCTTTATCATGTGGATCAGTTACAGGCTGGATTATATGTTCTACTCAAAACTTGCGCCCATTTTATTGATAATTTCAATCCCTTTATTGATATATACCATTGGATTTGGAACTGAGGTCAATGATGCCAGGAGGTGGATAACCATTCCCTGGATTGACAAAACATTCCAGACGTCAGATTTTGCACGGATTGCCCTCATCATGTTTTTAGCCAGATCAATAGCTAAAAGACAGGAGAATATCAAAGATTTTAAAAGCGCATTCATTCCTTTATTGTTGCCTGTTTTGATTGTCACTTTGCTCATTGCTCCTTCGAATTTGTCAACGGCACTTTTGTTGTTCACTACGAGCGTTTTAATGATTTTTATTGGCAGGATTCATCTGAAATATATTTTCCTGCTGTTTTTGGCAGGTCTGATTTTTATCGGTTTGATTTTAGCTATTTCTGAGTTTTTGCCGGAATTATCAAGAGGTGAAACATGGAAAAACAGGATTCAGGAATATGCTCTTTTCGATGACGGAGGATATCAGATCCAGCAATCCAAAATTGCGATCGCAAGAGGAGAATGGTTAGGTGTTGGTCCGGGTAACAGCATTCAAAGGAATTATTTGCCTTATCCATATGCAGATTTTATATATGCGATCATAGTAGAAGAATATGGAATCATCGGTGGATTGAGTGTTTTAGGATTATATCTGTGGCTTTTGTTCAGAGGCATCAGTATTGTAACAAGAAGCCCAAAAACTTTTGGAGCCATGTTGTCTCTGGGATTAATATTGAATATTGTAATTCAAGCATTTGCAAATATTGCGGTGTCAGTACATTTGTTGCCTGTAACAGGGTTGACGCTACCTTTGATCAGTATGGGAGGAACTTCACTCCTCATCACATATTTATCATTGGGTATAATCCTGAGTGTTAGCAAATATGTTGAAAAAGCAGAAAAGGAAAAAATTGCGCTTAGAGAGATAGAGATACGAAATGAACAGGTGTCTCCATCCGTAGAATTTGATCAAAATTAAATTAGGTGATTTGAAACGGAAAATAATCATAAGTGGAGGCGGTACAGGAGGACACATTTTCCCTGCGATTGCAGTTGCTCAGACGCTGAAGCAAATGGATGAACATATACAGATCAAATTCGTCGGTGCGAGTGGCAGAATGGAAATGGAGCGCGTACCAAAGGCCGGTTTTGAAATTACAGGTTTGCCTGTTAGTGGAATTCAAAGGAAATTGTCCGCAAAAAATTTGCTGGTTCCTTTCAAACTTGTGGCAAGTTTATTAAAGGCTTTCCAGGTGCTGAAGAATTTCAAGCCTGATGCTGTGGTCGGATTCGGGGGTTATGCCAGTGGACCGGTTTGTATGGTAGCCTCTTTCATGGGTATTCCTGTTGTTTTGCAGGAACAAAACTCATATGCAGGACTGACCAATAAAATGCTTGCAAAAAGGGCTGCAAAAATTTGTGTTGCTTATGATGGAATGGAAAAGTTTTTTGATAAAAATAAAATAATTTTTACTGGTAATCCGGTTAGACAGGATATCAGCAATTTACAGGATAAAAAAGAAGAATCTCACGAGAATTTCGGTTTGACTCGGAATAAGAAAACTATTTTAATTTTTGGAGGAAGTTTGGGTGCCGGTACGCTGAATAAAGCTGTAAAACACAATATCAAGCGTATTATGGAACTGCATGATGTTCAATTGATCTGGCAGGTTGGTAAGTTTTATTTTCAGGATTACAAAAACTCGGAAGTGGCGAAGATGGATCATGTCCATTTGTTTCCCTTCATCGAGCGGATGGATCTGGCTTATGCAGCTGCTGACCTGGTGGTTTGTAGAGCTGGGGCATTGACCATTTCTGAATTGTGTCTTGCTGCCAAACCAGCGATACTGGTACCTTCTCCGATCGTAGCCGAGGATCATCAGACTAAAAATGCAATGAGTCTGGTCAACAAAAATGCTGCATGGTTATTGAAAGACAATGAAGTAATTAATGGACTGGCTGATAAAATCAATGAGATTTTTCTGGATGAAAAGAAATTGGTTGAAGTTTCTGCTTCCATTGCGAAATTAGGTAGAAAAGAAGCCTCAGAAGAGATTGCACATGCGATTTTAAATGCTTTTAAACCGTCTAAAGATTAGTTTTAATGAAGAAAGAAGTTGTAAAAGTATGGATCAAAAGAATAGCCTGGCTGGCTGTGTATGCCGGAGTGCTGGTGGTTTGGTTTCATGCTGTACAAAGGAAATCTTCGACTAAGGTTGAGACAGTAAAAGTAGTAATTACTACAAGCGATGGCAGCAGACCATTGATCGGTGTTACGGATGTTATAAAATATGTTAATCGCATTTTAGATAAAGATATTGAATCTCAATTGATTGGAAATCTTGATGCTTTAAAAATTGAAACCGCTCTGGATTCAAGTAGCTATATTAAAAATGCTGATGTCTATTTGGAAGCCAATGGCAAGGCGGTGATTCATTGCGATCTGAGAGTGCCGATCGTTCGGTTTGAAAGAGGCTATAGAAAAGGATTTTATCTGGATGAAGCTGGAAATATTATTCCGGTTTCAAACCGGGCAGCGGCCAGAGTGCCGATTGCAAACGGTTATTTGGGAAATTTCAATCAGGAGTTTATGGCCGACACTACAAATCGTTACCGTTTGGTCTATGATTTAGCAAAAAAAGTTTATGATGATGACTTTTTGAAGGCATTAATAGAACAAATCTATGTTGAAAACAATGGTAAAGTGATCATGGTACCAAAAGTTGGCAGAGAAAAAATAAGGTTTGGGGAATTAGCCAAAATCGATAATAAATTTGATAAGTTAAAGGCATTTTATAAAACAGGCATGCCTAACTTGGGTTGGAATAGGTATTCTTACCTCAACCTTGAATGGGAAGATCTGGTCGTTGGAGAAAAATAATTTAGAATATAAATTTATAAGATATGTTAAGTTCTAGTACACATCATGTTCCAATAGTTGTCGCGTTGGATATTGGAACTACCAAAGTTTGTGCTATCGCAGGCTTCAGAGATGATTACGGGAAAATTGAAATTGTCGGATATGGCACCGTTCCATCAGAAGGTGTTTCTAAAGGAGTGGTTTCCAATATTGACAAAACAGTTAAAGCGATCAAAGAAAGTGTGGAGATAGCTGAACGCAATGCAATGGTCAAATTCAATGATGTCCAGGTTGGAGTGGCCGGGCAACATATCAAAAGCCTTCACCATCACGGATTGTTGGTCAGGCAGGATTCGACCAGTGAGATACAGGAAGCAGATGTGGATAAACTCATCAAAGATATGCACAAACTGGTTCTGCCTCCGGGTGATAAGATTCTTCATGTTATTCCACAGGAATTCATTGTGGATAATGAAAATAATATCATGGATCCGGTAGGTATGTCTGGTATTCGACTTGAGGCGAATTTTCACATAATCACCGGGCAGGTCAATGCTTCCAAAAATATCTACAGATGTGTGGAAAAAGCCGGTTTGAAAGTAGCAAATATGACCCTTGAACCGATTGCTTCAGCTTCAGCAGTGTTAAGCAAAGAAGAAAAAGAAGCAGGAGTTGCATTGGTAGATATCGGTGGCGGCACAACTGATATTACTATTTTTAAAGACGGAATAATAAGGCATACAGCTGTCATTCCATTTGGTGGAAATGTCGTCACTACTGATATTCAGGAAGGCTGTCAGGTAATGCGGGATCAGGCAGAAAAACTAAAAGTGAAGTTTGGCTCAGCAGTTGCCGATGAAGTAGTGGATAACAGAGTGATCATCATCCCCGGATTCAGGGGCCGGGATCCAAAAGAAATTTCAGAAAAAAATCTGAGCAGGATCATCCAGGCCAGAATGGAAGAAATCTTTGAATATGTTCAGTGGGAAATCCGTAGATCAGGTTATGAAAAGAAATTGCTGGCCGGGTTGGTACTTACCGGAGGTGGTTCCTTGCTAAAAGATATTGATTTTCTTGCACAATTGCAAACTGGTATGAATACAAGATTAGGTGAACCTATTGAACACCTGGCGCATGGATATAATGAAGCGATGGCCAGTCCTATTTATTCAACAGGTATAGGGCTTTTAATTTATGCTTTGAATGAACTGAATCCTGGTGATCACACGAGCTCTGTTAAAAAGACACTTACCGAAGTAGAGTTTGAAATAGAAAATGAACCTGATGTAAATACTGTAGATGAAAGTGCTAACAATGAAAGTGGGGGAAAAAGGTGGTTTAATAAGATTTTTGCATATACTAAAGAATTTTTTGAAGCTACACCGGATTCTGAATTTTAATAAAACTAAAATTAATAGCTATGCTTTTTGATATACCATTAACCAATAAATCCATCATAAAAGTTTTAGGGATTGGAGGTGGAGGAACCAATGCTGTGAACCACATGTTCAACCTGGGTATCGAAGGTGTTGAGTTTGCAATATGCAATACGGATGTCCAGTCAATGGATGCCAGTCCTGTCAACGTAAAAATCCATCTTGGTCCTGTTATTACTGAAGGAAGGGGTGCCGGATCTAAGCCTGAAGTCGGGAAAGAAGCCTGTATCGAATCAATTGACAGCATTAGAGACTTTTTGAATGATGGCACTAAAATGCTTTTCATCACTGCAGGAATGGGTGGTGGAACAGGAACAGGCGCTGCTCCGATCATAGCAAAAACTTCCAGAGATATGGGCATTTTGACTGTTGCTATTGTAACGCTTCCATTCAAATTCGAAGGACAGAGAAGAACCAGACAAGCTTTGGAAGGCCTGGACGAACTGAAGAAAAATGTAGATTCTATCCTGGTTATTTCGAATGATAAAGTACGGAATATGTACGGAAATCTTACGCTGACCGGAGCATTTTCTCAGGCTGATCAGATTTTAACTACAGCAGCTAAAGGAATTGCTGAGATCATCACATTACCCGGCTATATCAACGTCGATTTTGAGGATGTTAATACAGTCATTCGGAATAGTGGAGTTGCCATCATGGGAAGCGCACAAAAAGAGGGTGAAAACAGGGCTCACGAAGCCATTCATGCGGCATTGAATTCTCCTTTACTGGAGGATAATGACATCAGAGGAGCAAAACACATTTTACTTAATATTTCATCTGGTAAGAAGGAAGTTACGATGGATGAAGTTGCTGAAATTACAGAATATATTCAGGAAGAAGCTGGTAAAGGAACTGATCTTATCTGGGGCAATTGCCAGGATGATACTCTGGGTGATAAAATAAGCATCACTTTGATAGCGACAGGTTTTGAAGAGGGAAATAAAAATAAACAAGATAAAAATCCTACTAAAGTAGTACTTGAAAGTACCGGACAATCTTTGGATCTGGGAAGTTTTGACGTAGATTTTTCAGGTCACAAGGACACAAGGAATGTTTTTGAATTCGAACAGGATGATGTTAAAGAGACTATCAGAAAATATAATGCTGATTCGAATCCTTTCGTTCGCAATGAAGAGGAAGATTTAAGACGTAAACGGTTGATACTCGAAAGGGAAAAGTTGACTCAAACGGATAGATCCAAGACATTCAACAACGTTTTATCTATTGAAAACCCTGCAAACATTAAAGACATTGAAAAAGTTCCGGCTTACAAAAGAAGGAACGTAGAACTGGATGCAGTTAAATCCGCAGACGATAACGTGAGCATTAAACAGCGTGTTACGATGGATGTGGATGAACTTCTGATAACAGATAACAAATATCTGCATGACAATGTCGACTAAATTTGGATTTCGTCTTTTTTTATAATCATGTCTTAACATGAGATTGGTTTATTAATTGTTGCCTGGGGTTCTCAGCCCCAGGTTTTTTTGTTCTTTTGATTCTTTTACTGAGACAAAACTTCAATCCATGTTTTTCAAAATTTGGAAGGGAAGATTTCCATAGGTTGGTCAGGGATTATATGTATCAATTCCGGTTGATGATGAAATCAGGTTTTGGTTTTGTGATAATTTGAGTTAATGTATTGTAACTATTAACTGTATCGGCAAACTGGATAGAAAAATTTTTGGATAAGAATGCAGGAATAGAGGGATTTGGACCGCTGGTCTTACAGCTACAATTTTATTCTCTGAAATTTTTGTTCTCTGATAATTTTGACTGCTTTAGCTCATGGAATCAAATGAAACTCAGGAAAATAAAAAAAAGTCACCACGCTGTTGCCGATGACTTTTTATTGATCGAGAGCAATCGATCAGCTCAAAAAGTGGGTAATAAAACTCGCCAAAACTTTATTTAATCACTTCGAATCGTTGAGCAGTTTTTCCATTAGGAGTGGAGACTTCAACTATATACACTCCATTAATATAATTACTTATATCCAGTTTTGTTTGATTCGTTGTAAACTGAAGATCCAACTGATCCATTAATACACCTGTAACACTATAAATATTTACTTTACCGATCAACTGCTGTCCGTTCATGTGTAAATTGATGATATCAGCTGACGGATTGGGATAAATATGCAGCTGAGCTGTTACCGGTGGCTCAGGATTTGTATTTTTAAACTTCAGATATATTGTTTTTTCTGCAGATGGCAGAGATATTGAGTTGCCATTGGCGTCAATTCCTTTTGCATCAGAAATAATCAACTTTAAAGGAACAATATCATCTTTCAACTTTAAAATAATTGTGCCTTCTACAATAAACTCGCTTTTTGCAACAATTCCAAAACCAGTGGCTCCTTTGTTGCCTATACGGCTGAAAGCGGTTTCAACCCGGCCCGGGACTGTGTTTAGATTCATCTGGAGAGAAGCACTGGCATTGCCCAACCAGGAATCTGTAAGGAAATGATGTCTTAGACTGGATTCATCCAGTAATTGTGGAGGAAATTGCAAATGATAACTGATACCATTCAGATCCAAGGCAGGATGACTTTGATCGCCCAGACTGATATCCAAATAAAGATAATCACCGGCATACACAGTATCCTGAGATGCAGAAATATAAAACGGATATGGCTTTAATGCAATGGCACCTGAATGAACCAGATTATTGTAAGTAGAATAATTTTCTAAAATAGCTGTTGTGTCAGCAGCGCTTATAAGGCCATTTCCATCAGTATCTGCATGCTTTGTATTCACCATAAATGGATACCGATCCATGTTCCAATCTTCAGCATTCAAACCGATATTCGCTTCAGGAGCCAAGGTCCTTGCAGTTCCTTCAACCCCCATAAAATAACCTATGGGCAATAAGTCTGATACGTCTACCTTTCCGTCTGCGTTGGCATCTCCTTTCCAAACGCAGTCTTTTGCTACACATTTGCAATCAGCATTCGTGACCGGACTGATCACTTCCATATTTATTTTAATCAGCTTGCAAGGTGAGTTGCCTGCACAATAATCTATTTCAAATTCATCAATTCCGGTATAGCCTTCTTCAGGTAAGTAAACAAGCAGATTGAATCCGGAAATGGTGTCGCAGCCTACAATGATTTCCTGGAATCCTTCGAAAAACTCGAGTGTTCCATTTGACGGTTCTTCAACAATTTCAAATAAATAGTTGGAAACCGGTAGATGGTAATCGATCACAAAAGCCCTGTCATTTTCAGTTACAAAGGCAAATTCTTCAATATTTTCCGGGTTGAAATTGTCTACTCCTATTTTCACCGTGGCCGTTTGATACAGAAGAGGCGCCAATTGCATGGTATATTGAAACTCATCATAACCATGGAAATTCTGAGATGGAGTGTAGGCAAAGACACCATCTCCATCTTCCTGCAAACGGGTCAGCACTCCGTGTTTTGGTTGTGTCCATGAGAGCAGATAGTTTTGGAGATAATCATTTTGCAATACATCGAATTGGATCGAACTATTTTTAACCGTATAAAATTCATCATCTACAGCAGCTAAGCCGTCATTGATGATATCAAATACATGAATTTGGTAGTTTCTGGTGATTTCTCCGTTGTTCAGGACAAATTGGTCGATACCAGAAGAATCAACAAACGGGGAATAAATAAGTTGATAATCAGTGTTAAATTGAATTGTTCCCAGAACAGGTTGATGGGCTTGGTCTATCACAAAACCTTCAGCAGGCAACAATATAGATAAATCTTTTGTGTTGATCGTTGATAACACGATGTCAGACTGAGGTTCAGGATCATTTTGCAAAGTTTGAATTGAAACCTGGCTCAGGGCAGTAGTGCCCACGGAGTCCACTGCAAGGTAGTTAAAATAGCGAATACCTTCATGAAGAGGATCCAAAGTAAAAACAACAGTGTTATTTGCAGTAATGGAAGCGATGCCTCCATAAACATTGGTGATCTCCTTGATTTGCAGGTTCCCGTGGGTGGTTTGGTCATTGGCCAGAACATCTACCTCAACCTCAGAGTCAGCTTCAGTGATCAAAACATCATCCGGATTGACTGTCAATATTGAATTCAATACTTCAACACTGAATTTTGAGTATTTGATCTCCCAGGAATTGTAACCTGTTCCCGGATTGCCTCGATATTGGTAAATAAACCTGTCAACTCCCGTAAATTCATTGTCAGGATAATAGTAAATAGGATAGATCTTTCCAACAGGTTGATTCGGATTTTGCAAATCCCCGTGCTGTACAGTGAAGAAAGGGAAAACGGATATTTCCTGTAGAAAAAAATGTGAGAACAATTCTATTGTCAGAGAATCATTTTTCAACATTTTTATGGAATACTCCGGCAGGTTTTGTGTATTTGCTTTTGAAATTATAAGCAAAAAACCGATTAGAATTATGTAAAATTTCGTCCAACGGTTCATGATTTGTTAAGTTTTGGCTATTTGGCTGCAATATAAGTGTTATTTTCTGATTATAACAACATTACACACAGATATTTTTTATATACTTTAAATATTATTCTAATATGTCTACTTTTACAAGTGAAAAAATACTAACTTTGATAGCTGTTTGATTTACTGTAAACATTTGCAGCGATTCTTATATGTAATGCATTTAGATTGCAAAAGGTTGCAGTTTTGTTATTATATTTTTTTCAGATAGGTGTTTATTTGATATCTGGAAAATAATAGATATATAAATGCTGATTTTTATTCAGATATATATATGTTTTTTTTATTTAATATATTTGCAATTTGAAATCGACAAAAATTTATCAGGTACTGGATTCGCTTTCTGTTTATGAGCTCAACAGGTTTGGCAAGTTTGTCCAATCTCCATATTTCAACCAAAACCAGGGTTTGATCCGGTTGTTTGAACAACTGATTCCTTTTCTTAAGAGTAAAGACCAAAGTGATCTGGATAAAACAATGGTTTGGACTCAGATATTCGGAGAAGAAACCTACGACGATGCGCGTTTCAGGAAATTGAGTTCTGAGTTGCTTCGCTTATATGAGCAGTTTCTGGCGCAGGAAATTTACGATAACAATCCCTTACATCAGGCAAATAATCTGATCGAAGGCATCAGTAAAAAGAAAATTGTTAAGCTATATAACTCTGTTGTTTCGTCTGTAAACAGATTATCAGAAAGGCAATTGGAAAAACCGGCTTCTTATTTTTTTTATCAATATCAATTAGAGAAAAGCCAGTATAATCTAACCAGTGAATTCGAAAAACAGTTTAAGAAAAAAGTTAAGTTTGGAGATCTTAATATTGAAGAAACCGCTAAAAATCTGGATATATTCTATTTAGGGGAAAAACTTAAATTGTTTTGCATGTTACTCAGTTGGCAGGATGTGACCAATATTTCCGGTACGCTCTTGTTTATGGATGAAATAATTATGCACGTTGAGAAATTTGATTACAGTCAATATCCACCTGTTGCCATTTATTATCAGATTTACAAAAGTTATGTAGAACCTGATCGTGAAGAACACTTTTTTAAACTCAAGGAACTGATCAACATGTATATTCATTTATTTCCTGTAGAGGAAGCAAAGGATATTTTTGGGTCAGCCCATAATTTTTGCATCAGAAGGATCAATATTGGACAAAATGAATTTGTCAGACAGAATTTTGACCTGTACAAAGAAGCTATTGAGAAAGGAATTTTGTTTTATAACGGACAAATTCCGCCTATAACTTTCAGGAATATTGTTATGTCTGCTAATATTTTAAATGAATATGAGTGGGCTGAAAATTTTATTCATTTACACAAAGATAAATTGGATGAAAAGTTTAGGGAAAATGCAGTTGCATATAATTCTGCATTGATTGCCTGGGGCAAAAAGGATTTTACCAAAGTAGTAAGATTGCTTCAAAATGTCGAGTTCAATGAAATATTTTATGATATGAATTCGAAGTTGATGCTTGTCACGACCTATTATGACACAGATGAAATTGAACCACTCCATTCATTGTTGGAAAGTTTCAAAATCTTTGTTTACAGGAATAAAAAACTTTTAACATTAGCTCAGCAATCAATGCTTTTAGACTATATTAAATTTGTCAGGAAATTATTGTCTTTCAACCCAGGTCAAATAGAAAAGGCGGATAAACTGCAACAAGATATCAAAGGATCTAAAATCTCTGTAACGATGAAGCAATGGCTGCTTGAAAAAGTAGAAGAACTCAGGTAGTAATCATGCATTTAAATTACAACCATGTCTTCTGAAATCAGACGATGCGCGCTGTTTTCTACCAAAATCTGGCGCGGTTTGTCCCTGAGGTTATAAAATGAGGCCATGGAATATCCATAGGCACCTGTATTTTGTATAGCCAGTATATCTCCTGCCCGGACTTCACACAAGGCTCTTTCTGAAGCCAGTGTATCTTCTTCACACAATTGGCCGACAACATCATATATATGCATTTTACCATCCATATTCGAAATATTAATAATGTGATGATAGGCTTCATAGTACATCGGTCGGATGAGGTGATTGGATCCGGTATTCAAACCCACAAAGCGTTTATTGTAGCCCTGCTTGATCACATTGACCGATGCCAGCAAAGTGCCGGCTTCTGCAACCAAAAATTTTCCGGGCTCTAAAATGATGTTGATGGACTTTCCGAGGTTTTCGAGTTTATCCTTTATATATTTCGTGTAAGCATCCAGGTCTATTTCATGATCAGTAGCATTATATTTAACTTTTAACCCACTTCCAATGTCAAGAGAATTCACATTGTTGAATGCAGGTAATTGTAACAATAAGCTATCGAAGGATTTGGCAAGATCCTGCCAGGTTTTTACATCTGAACCGGTATGGATGTGCAAAGTGACCACTTTGAATCCGAATTTTTCTTCCATCTGTTTCACTGCAGGCAACTGATTCAAAGGAATCCCGAATTTTGAATCGGCATGCGCAGTAGCTATTTTTTGGTTACCTTCAATATGCACATCCGGATTAATTCTCAATCCGACTTCTACACCTTTAAGTAAATCACCCAACTCTTCGAAGTATTCTGATTCTCCAAAATGGATCCGAATACCATTTTCAAGCGCAAATTTTATTTCATTTATTGCCGGACAACTCGGCGTGAAAATAATATCGGTAACTTTAAACCCAAGCTTTAATGCTCTTCTGATCTCATTCGGACTGACTGTATCAAGACCTGCACCCAGATCCTTCATCAGCATCAGGATTTCCGGAGCTTCATTGGCTTTCACCGCATAATGGATCCTGTGAGGAATTTTACTGAACGCCTTTTTCAAAAGGAAAAATTTTCTTTTGATCGTTTCGGTATCATAAACATAGATCGGTGAGCCATATTTTTCAGTCAGTTCAAGCGCGTGCACTCCGCCTATCATATACTTTTCCATCAGCTTTTTTGGGTTTTTAACTCAATTCTTTTTCCCGGTTAGATGTATTTTGCTATTTTAATACTTATTATAAATCAGTCTGAGCAGTTTATCCATTTCTTGTTTGTATACCCTGGAGCTTTCCAGATAATGATTATGCATAAAACTGAAGATATATATTTTTCCTGATTTTGCCTTAATAAACCCGCTAAGGCAATGATTGTTGCTCAGAGTGCCGGTTTTTGCCATCACATAGGGTTCATACCACGCTTCTATGGTTCCTGATGTGCCACCATGTGGGAAAACGATTTCAATCCAATCAAGTCCTTTTAGCTGGTATATTTTCAAAAGCACTTCAGACATACTTTGCGGCGTAAACAAATTGTATCTCGATAATCCTGAACCGTCTACCCATTTGACATCATCTCTTAGCCAGTCTTTCATTTGATGTTTGATGAAGCGGATAGCATTAGATCTATCCAAAGTGTCTGAAATTTCCATACTGCTCATCAATAGCAGTTGTTCGGCAATGAAATTGTCACTTTCGTGCATCATTCTGATCAGTAAACTGTCAGGGAAAGGTATTTTATATATTTTCCAGTTGAATGTATCAGTTGTATTGTATTGTAAAACAACAGATTGGCTTAAGGTGTCACTAAGTAAATTGCAGGTTAGTTCATCTGTAAACTGAATGGGTATTGCCAGGGTTTGATCTTTTGAATAATGGATGATGAAATTGTTTGGTGCGTGTGTCACTTCGACGAAATCTTTATTTCCGGGTAGAATCTGAAAATTATCTTTGAAAATTTCAGGCTTGACAATGAGAGAGTCATTATGTATTACAGCCTGTATTTCATTGCCGAAAATGGGTAAGCTCGTATTTTCAAGCTGGTAGTAATCCAGCGCATCATCCCATGCCCAACCTGATCCGTATTTTACCGGAGAAGGGTGGGAGGGTATATAAATGAGTTGCTTGCCTGAATTTTTCAGAAAGTCACTTAAATGTTGATTATCCACGAAATAAGGATTCAGATTGAGGGGATTGCCTGCTCCGGAAAAATAAAGCGTGTCACCCGAAAGTTGATATCGGATGATTGGAAGTGAGTCTCTGAGGATGTAAATAGCCGTATAAAGAGTAAAAACTTTAGTATTTGAAGCCGGGATGAAATGCTTGTTGCCATTCACATGTGCGATATACTGTTTTTTGTGAATGTCGTATAAAGTAAAACCTGAAAATTCTTTGGAAAACTGTGGATTCTTTTTAAAGTACTTTTCCGGTTTAAAGGTCGCTTCACTAATTTTTGAAGAAGTATTGCATGCGCTGAAAATCAGGACCAATACCAAAATTTTTATAAGGTAATATTCAGGGTTGATTATTTTTCTGATTAAATCCATTTTTCAGTGTCAACTATTGGAACCGGATAATCCTCGCCAAGGACTATACTTAATTTTTTTAATTCATCAGGATCGATTTTATAGGGTTCATGGACATTGCTGTTTTGTATGCTTGCCAATTCAGGTAACCATTCTCTGATGAAATCACCATGCGGATCTATTTTTCTTGCTCTTGTGACAATGTTACAATATCTGTCTTCCTTTGAATCCAGGCTCACACCGCCGATGTGGTTCCAATTCACCCAATTGCTGCTAGGATCGTAATCAACCAATATCGACTCAAAGTATTCAGCTCCGATTTGCCAGTTGACTTTTAATTCTTCTACGAGAAAACTGGCTACAAAAAACCTGCCTTCAGGTGATAGATAGCCGGTTTTATTCAGTTCTCTCATGAAAGCATCCAGAAGCGGAACACCAGTTTTGGCATCTTTCCATATTTCAAAAAGTTCCATATTGTCAGTCAACTGGTTGTTGGCTTTGTGACTGATACCGGTCTTCTGAAAGATCTGATTTCGATTCTTTTTGGCCATGAGCCGATAAAAATCTCTACGAATCAGGCCGTGGATCAGGCATTTAACCCTTTTTTTATATCTGTTGTGTTCACTATATTCATCCAGCGCCGAGTACAGGGATCTTACAGAAATACATCCTGCACTGATGTATGGTGCGAGATGGGTTGTCTGACTATTCCGCATTTCTTCCCAATTGTGGTTGGGTGAATTTGTTTTGAGGTTGTAGTTAATAAAATCATCAATTTTCTGGTAACCGGTAGTTTCTCCTCCTTTGAATATAAAATCGAGACCTTCTTTTTGTTCAATGTCAAAATGCAAGGATTTTAAATCAGGCAAATCGCCCGGCTCGATACTGCCGGGATACATCGGTATGGAGGATGGTGCAGAGATAATGGGTCTGATAGGAATGATTTTTCCAACCTCTCTGTAAAATGCAGCATAGGTATCAGGAGTATGATTGACAGGGAATGGCAAGTCTCCGGTATGGTAAAGCATTTTTCCTCTTGAATAACGGATTTCCTGTCCGATCGACCATAGTTTTTGTTCGAGCGTATCCTGAACGCTAACTTCCTCAGAAGTCCTTTCCTTGTTGCAAAAGACTGCTGTTGTATTGTGTTTTCTGGCAATTTCAAACAAAATATCTTCAGGCTTCCCAAACCTAATGATCAGATCAGCACCTGATTTTTGAAGAGATTTTCGAAGATCATTCACTGATTCTATGATAAACTCAGCCCTGTGAATGCCTATTCTTCTGAAACCATATTTCGATTTTAAAGAATACAGCCTTTCATCAAAAACATATACTGGAATGATCTGGTCGCACGATTGCAGAGCATCGACCAATGATATATTGTCCCGAAGCCTTAAATCCAACCTGAACCAAACTATACCTGTATTCTGTTTCACTTTTGAATGAGTTATTTCTTAGTTATCTATTTGGCTACAAATGTAATAAAATTAGAATTATTCTAAAT
>DDTL01000093.1 GCA_002344345.1 Saprospiraceae bacterium UBA2365 | reverse complement strand
ATTCATAATAGGTATAAATTAGTAGTTTATATTGTCATTATTATCATTTATAAAGCTTAAAACCAATAATTATTTTGTAAGTTTGTAGCAATTCCGGCAGGGATTATTGTTAAAAAAAATACACTTAATTTTATATAAATGGAAGACAAAATAATCAGTATTATCGGATCATACGACAAAGATCCGGAGCGTTTGATGGACATTTTATTGTCAATTCAGCATGAGTTTGGATGCGTTTCGGAAATAGCTGTCAGCGTAATCGCCCGCGAGTTGGGCCTTTCAGAAGTAGATGTGGTACAAACGAGGAGTTTTTACCATTTTTTTACTGTGGAACCTGTAGGAAAATACGCAGTGTATTTCAATAACAGCGTAGTTTCCATGATGATGGGTATGCAAGATGTAATGAATGAATTCGAGCAGTTGACCGGAATCCGGATCGGTGAAAAAACCAATGACGGATTGGTGAGTCTGCACACGACTGCCTGTATCGGCATGAGTGATCAGGAACCTGCGGCTTTGATCAACAATGTGGTTTTTACCCGACTGAACCCGGATAAAGCCAAAAAAATCTTTGAAGACATGAAAGCAGGTATACCTGTTGAAGACATGATCGGCGATACAGGTGATGGCAACAATGCGCATCCGCTGGTTCGAGCCATGGTCTCCAACAACATTCAAAAAGCCGGACCTGTGACTCTTGGAGATTATTATGAAGGTATTTCTTTGAAAAAAGCACTTCAGATGAATCCCAAAAACATCATCGATGAAGTAAAGGCATCCAATTTGAGAGGTCGTGGCGGTGCTGGTTTCCCTACAGGATTGAAAATGCTCTTTTGTTCGTTGAATGAAGGCGATAAATATGTGATATGCAATGCTGATGAAGGCGAACCCGGTACATTCAAAGACAGGGTTTTGTTGACTGAAAGATTACCTATGATCTTCGAAGGCATGACGATTTCTGCCAAAGGAATCGGTGCAAAAGAAGGCATATTATACCTCAGATATGAATATAAATATCTGAGAGCTTATGCTGAGAGCGTTTTGGAAGAATTACGCAGCAAAAATATGTTGGGTAAAAACATACTGGGTACAGGTTTTGATTTTGATATCAGGATACAGTCCGGTGCCGGAGCTTATGTATGCGGTGAAGAATCTGCTTTGATTGAATCTTCAGAAGGAAAAAGGGGCGAACCAAGAAACAGACCTCCGTTTCCTGTACAAAGCGGTTATAAACACAAACCAACAGTTATCAACAACGTAGAAACCTTCTGTTCCATCGTTAAGATCATCGAGGTAGGTGGTCTATGGTACAGTAAACTCGGAACAGCAGATTCTGCCGGAACTAAACTTTTGAGTATATCAGGAGATATTCCCAAACCGGGTGTATATGAAATCGAATGGGGCATGACAGTCAATGAAATGCTTGAAATGGTTGAAGCGACTGATGTTCAGGCTGTTCAAATGTCCGGTCCTTCAGGATTGTGCATCAATCCTACTCAATTTGACCGTAAAATAGCCATGGAAGATCTGGCTTGTGGAGGTTCAGTCATCGTGATCGGAAAGCAACGCGATATACTGAAGGATGTTGTATTGAATTTCATGGAATTCTTTGAAGATGAATCCTGCGGTTCCTGCGTAACCTGTCGCTCCTTCAATATGATCCTGGCCAAACAGATGAAAAAAGTAGTTGAAGGCCATGCAACACGCAACGATCTCAAAAACATGAAAGAATGGAGTAAGATCATTGCCAGTACAAGCAGATGCGGCCTGGGACAAACTTCTTCCAATCCGATCACATCCACACTTGCGAATTTCCCTGAATTGTACGAAGCAAGAACAGTTGATGTAGCTTACCAAAGCGATTTTGACATGGACAAAGCCATTCAGGAAGCATGTGAAGTTGTTGGAAGACCGGCCAGAGTACCACACCACAATTAATTATTGAACCATTTTTGAAAATTAATATAATATGAGTGAAAAAATAAAATTCACAATTGACGGCAAAGAAATCGAAGCTGAAAAAGGACAGCTTTTGGTTGAAGTCGCAGCTGAAAATGGGATTTACATTCCCGTTCTATGCCATTGGAAAGGGGTTCATCCTGCTGGTTCATGCAGGATATGCACCGTCAAAATAAATGGCCGTTTCATGGCATCATGCACTACGCCTGTGGATGCCAACATGGTAGTTGAAAGCAATACACCTGAAATTCAGGATCTTCGCAAAGCCATAATCGAAATGCTTTTCGTGGAAGGCAACCACTTCTGCCCTTCTTGCGAAAAGAGCGGAGATTGCGATCTTCAGGGACTTGGATACCGGTATCAAATGATGGTACCTCGATTCCCCTATGCTTTTGAAAGAAGAGAACTTGAAGCATCAACTCCAAAGATATTCCTGGAAAAGAACCGTTGCATTTTCTGTAAACGCTGTGTCAGAATGATCAAAGATGAGGAAGGCAGAAGTTATTTTGCATTCAAAGGCAGAGGAAAACACCTTGAGATCAATTTGGACACCAAACTCGCAGAACACATGAGCGAAGAAAACGCAAGGCTGGCGATGAAAATTTGTCCGGTGGGCGCCATTTTACGGAAAGAAGTTGGGTTTGAAACTCCGATTGGAAAGAGGAAATACGATCATGTTCCGATAGGTTCAGAGATTGAAAATTTACAAAATTAAAATTCAAGAAAGATGAGTAAACCAATAGTAGCAACGGCTTCACTGGCAGGATGTTTTGGATGCCACATGTCTGTTCTGGATATAGATGACAGGATTCTTCAGCTGATCGAACTTGTCGATTTCAATAAATCACCCATCACTGACATTAAAACATTTACCCAACCTTGTGACATAGGAATTATAGAAGGTGGTTGTTGCAACAGTGAAAACATTGAAGTACTTAAAGATTTTAGGAAAAATTGTAAAATCCTTATATCTTTGGGTGAATGTGCCATCATGGGAGGACTGCCTGCCATGAGAAACGGCATACCAGTCAGGGAATGCCTTGAAGAAGCATATTTCGGTGGAGTAACAGTAAGAGATAATACTGAAAGGATCATACCCAATGATGAAGAATTGCCTATCATCCTTGACAAGGTATATCCATTACACGAGATAGTAAAGATAGACTACTTCCTCCCGGGTTGTCCTCCAAGAGCGGATTTGATCTGGGAAGCTGTAGTAGCGCTTGTAACCGGCAATGAACTGAAAATTCCTTATGAATTAATTAAGTTTGATTAAACTAAAAACTATGCAAAAAGTAACAATAGAACCCGTAACCAGAGTTGAAGGACACGGAAAAGTGACCATCCACCTCGATGACAACCTCAATGTAGCTCAAACCAGGCTGCATATTGTAGAATTCCGCGGATTTGAACGATTTGTTCAGGGACGCCCTTACTGGGAAGCACCGGTATTGGTACAGCGGTTGTGCGGCATTTGTCCGGTGAGTCATCACCTGGCAGCAGCCAAAGCCCTGGACGTGATCGTTGGCGCCGGAACAGGCCATGGTTTGACAGCTACCGGTGAAAAAATGAGGAGATTGATGCATTACGGACAAATGTTCCAATCCCATTCTCTCCATTTCTTTCATCTTTCAGCACCGGATTTTCTGTTGGGATATGATTCAGATCCTGCCACACGAAATGTTGTTGGATTGGCAGTGAAATTCCCTGAACTGGCAACGAAAGCTGTGTTGATGAGAAAATTCGGTCAGGAAGTTATTCACTTCACTGCTGGTAAAAAAATCCACGGAACCGGGGCTATCCCTGGTGGTATCAACAAAAATCTGCCGATTGAAGAAAGGGATATACTCCTGAAAGGTGCAGATCCTCTGAACATCGATACAATGATCCAATGGGCTTATGATGCCGTCCAATTGTTCAAGGACTATTATATGAACAATAAGGAGTTTGTGGACAATTTCGCTCATTTCCCATCCAATCATTTCAGTCTTGTGAGGAAAGACGGTGCATTGGATTTTTATCACGGCGTACTCAGGGCTGTTGATGCTGAAGGAAAACGCATTCTGGATGATGTTGACTACCAGGACTATAACCATTACATCGAAGAAGAAGTCAGAAGCTGGAGTTATATGAAATTCCCTTATCTGAAGCATATAGGAAAAGAAAACGGATGGTACCGCGTTGGGCCTCTGGCACGTTTGAACACCTGTGACTTTATTCCATCCAAACTGGCGCAGCAGGAGTTTGAATTGTACAAAGCCCACACCAATGGCAAACCAAATAATTATTGCCTGCATACACATTGGGCAAGATTGATAGAGTTGCTGCATGCTGGTGAAGTGATTAAAGAATTGTTGCTCGATCCGGATTTGCAAAAAGATGACCTGGTGATCAAAGGAACAAAACTACATAAAGGTGTTGGTCTGATCGAAGCACCAAGGGGAACTTTGTTCCATCACTATGAAATCAATGACAATGATCAGATCACATTGGCCAACCTCATCGTTTCGACGACCAACAACAATGAACCGATGAACAGATCGGTCAATTATGTTGCAAAAAAAATGATGACAGGTCAGTCACAGATCACAGAACCGATGAAAAATGCTGTGGAAATTGCTATCAGAGCCTATGACCCGTGCCTGAGTTGTGCAACGCATGCTATGGGACAAATGCCTTTGGATATCAAACTTTTCAATGTTAATGGTGAAATTGTAGACCATTACAGGTCATAAAATGATAAGATTAATTAGAAAAGTCCGTCATTGCCGACGGGCTTTTTTTATGTTCGTTTTTTGAAAAAACGATGTATTAATAGATTTATTAGCAGAATATGCTTCGAAAATAAAACCATTGTATGAAAAAAACACTCATTTACGGTTATGGCAACCCAGGCAGACAGGACGACGGATTGGGCGCCCGGTTTATTGACCTGTGTGAAGAATGGGTGCAGACAATTGGCACCGGGCAAATCAGTCTGGACTGCAATTATCAACTCAATATTGAGGATGCAGAGATCATTGCCGGATATGAACAAGTTATTTTTGTCGATGCTTCCATTGTTGATGAGATCGATAGCTATAAACTCGAAAAAATTGCTGCTGACAACAGCTCGATTGAATTTTCCATGCATGCTGTTTCAGTAGGTTTTGTCCTGGATCTTTGCCAGAAAATTTATCTGAAATTCCCCGAAACTTACGTTTTGCATATCAAAGCCTATTCATTTGATTTTATAGAAGAACTAACTCCGGCTGCACAGTCAAATCTGGAGGTAGCTTTTGAATTTCTCAAAAGATATTTATCCGGATACAGTCAGGTTGACAGCGAATAAAACTGTTTTTCAAAGTTAACACTGACTTCAAACAAATACAAAATATCCCGACCATAAGGAGCTTCTTCATAAAAAAAATTGCATTTTTAATCCATCAATAATGTAAAGATTAAAGGTTATTTCGATTTAAAAACATGTTTATTTGGATCAAAACCATTTTTTTACGTAATTTTGGCCACTGTTTTGATTTGTAATTTTTTTAATGCCTCCAGAGTTAACTAACAAGGCCGTTTTCAAAGCATTTTATGCTGAGAACTATAACTTACTGGTCAACTATGCATATACCAAGACAAAGGATTGGGAGTTGAGCAACGAGATAGTTCAAAACGTATTTGTAAAAATCTGGATGCGCAGAGATGACACTGACATCAAGGTGTCACTAAGAAATTACCTCTTCACCATGGTAAAAAATGCCATTTCCGACCATTATCGAAGAACATCTAAAATAACCGATCTTGAACAAGTCGACGGTCAGGCTGTTGAAGATAATGAGTATGACCTGAACGTACAAAAAGATCTGGCAATCAGACTAGCTATCAAGGAAGCGCTTGAGTCTCTTAAGCCAAAACGCAAGCAGATTTTTGAATTGTCAAAATTTGAAGGTCTGACATATGCAGAAATAGCAAAATATATAAATATTTCAGAAAGAGCTGTTGAAGATAATGTAGCAAAGGCTGTCATTCAAATAAGAGAGATATTAAATAAGAAAAAAAATGAATTATTTTAATTTATAAATGTGAGATTTAGAATTACTTTCGTCAAATTTATCAAATAAGAATTTTTTGGATCAACTGCATAAAATAATAAAATATCTGCAGGGCAACTTAACTAACGAAGAATCAAATGCCTTGAATGCCTGGAGAAGTGCTTCTCCGGATAATGAGGCATTATTTGAGTCCGTCAGAGAAATATATTCAGTTGAGCATTTAGAGGACATACAACTTTTCGATCCATTGGAAAAATGGACTGAAATCGATGATCAGATACAGGAAGAAAAACCGAAAGGGAAAATCATCCATCTCAAATGGACGGCGATTGCTGCCTCATTATTCATTCTTGTTGCTGTTGCATTTTGGGTGTTATGGCCCGAACCATTATATAAAGAAATTGTTACGGCAAATAACACAACAAAAATTGAACTTCCTGACAAGTCGCTGGTAGAATTGGGGCCGAATTCCAAAATGAAGTATTTTACAAGGATCAGTAAAAAGGTAAAGGAAAGAATGATCTACCTGGACGGAAATGCCCGGATTGAAGTGAGTAAAAATGACCAATTACCTTTCATTGTCGTATCAGGTAAAACCGGAACCAGAGTACTGGGTACTATTTTTGAGATCAGACAGCTTGACAGCATCCAAACCGTGGTTTCCAACATTGAAGGATTGATCAAATTCTTTGAATTGGCCAATGAAAAAAATAGCGTGATCGTAAATGAAGGTGAAAGTTATAGTTACGACGGAAAAGGCTTTACCAATGTCACACCAGTTGAACCAGCGTTGATACCTGAACCAATACCTCCCGCTATTGTGGAAAAGAAAGAACCTGAGCCTGTTATTATTGAACCGCCTGTTGTTGAAGAAAAACCTGTGGAATTGCCACCTCCGCCAAAAGAAGAACCTCCTGTGGACAAAACGGTCTATACCACTATTGCAAATATCATCGATGAATTGAATACCAGGTATGCAGGTAAATTCAACACAGCTCCCTGGGGCCAATTCCGCTTCAATGCAAAAATTCCAATTGACCTTACAAAATATCCGGATCATTCATTGGAAGAATTCCTGAAAGAACTTGGGTCAGTTGCTAAAGTGGAATACAGACAAACCTGTCCTGACTGCTTCGAACTGTTGACACTTACTCCAAAATAGGGTTCTCTTCTGATTCACTGTGCTTCAACAAGCTACAATCAACGCTGGTCTTATATTAAATATACTGCAGCTAAAGCAGCCGGCAAATCATTGATAACACATCACTAATATTGGCCTTAATATCAAGCTTATAAAAATATTCGCTATCAAGGTTTTTACCATTTTTGTTATGTCCAAAACTGATCATTTTTGCCTTTTCATGATCTCCTGAAAAATGATTGTATTCAACAGCAGTTTTGGAGGTCTGATGCTTAATAGACAGAAGTTGTCTATCATATTAATGATTTTTGGTATTCTTTGATTTGACTTTGGATTCATTATCAAAAAATTGATGAATATGGAATTCTGTCTTATGCGGATGAACAATGATCCATGATTTTAGAGTAAAAGACCGAAGTTGAAACCATTCACCGGAGTTCATTGTTTTTGATTCCTTTTCCTAATTGATGTCGGCTCGTCCTCTTCAGTGATCATTCATTGAAGAAAACATTGGTCAAAAAAAATTCCAAACCGTGTTCAATCACTAATACATATGAGAAAGGGCAATTTTTTATTCATAAACTGCCCCTTCAAGATACTTTTCAATGATATCAGCTTAAACTGACATTGTATATCAATTTACATTTTCCCATCATTTTTCATTACTTCAGTCATTACTTCATCGAGTTTTTCACCGGCTACATTTTTCAGGATAATTTTTTTGTCTTTGTCCAAAATAAATACTTTGGGAGTGGTACGAACATCATATTTTACATGATACCTGGATCTGTAAAGTTCATCCGTCAGGTTATAATAGAAAACGCCCATATTTTTTTCTTTTACAAAATCCCAGCATTCAGCGACTTTATCACGTCCTTTGGTACAAACAGCCACGACTTTCACGCCCTTATCCTTGAATTTTTCACTGAATTTAACAATGTCCGGCATACTTTGCTTGCAATGTCCGCAATCAGGCGCCCAAAAAAACAACACGAGGTAATCCGATTGGATATCGTGAATTCTGACCGGCTGCTTGTCCTCGGTATAAAGTGTCACATCTTCGGCAATTTTCCCCAGCAAGGTAGGTCTAAGCTTTTCTGCATTGTCGATGATCTTCTCGAGGGTTTCTTTTGCAACCCATGTCGTTCTGCCTTTCGAATAATACTGATCCACCATGTGTACGTACACAGCATCCATTCCTATCACCAGACTCTTGGCATATTTATTCAGAAAATGCGAAACATAAAATTTCCAGGTTTCGTTGGCCGGTTCCATTTTTAAGAGAATTTCATCAATGGTTTGGCTGATCGTATCCGGAATCTGGACAGTAAGTTGATCCAGGTATCTTTCAATTTTATTATATAAAAAAGGCGTCCGAATCAGGGCAGGATTCGAAAAGTCTATATGATCAAAAAAGTGTTTTCTGTAGTAATAGAACCTGGCTCTTTGTAATTCCTCTGCTGCAACATCCAACGCTGGAATATCAATGTCTTTATTGCCAAGCAGCATCAAAGCGGTAATTGACTCGGGGTTTTTTTGAACCAGATCATTCTGGTAAGCCAACACATTCATTTCCAATTCTTTTAGTTGGAGGTCAATGGCTGTTGTGTCTTGACGAAATTCCACTGCTTTTTTGCGATGCGCATTGAGGGTGTCAGCTATTTCACGTTTTTCAGACAGGAAATCCATGTAGGTATAAAATAGTTCATTGTCTTTGGAACCTTTAAATTTAAGTGAACTTAAATCTTTGTAATCACCCTTGATGGTGAAAAATTTTTCCTGATCATTGATAATGAACTGTATAAACTTTTTATCTGGGAAAAACATCAGAATATATATACCTGCATCCAAAGTATCTGTTCCCGAATAAACGAATTTTTTGCCAGGCTGTGCCAATATCGTATCTTTGATCAATTGTTTATCCCCGTAAAAATAAGCAAGCAACAAAGTATCATTGGAATAATGATCAAACTCAAATTTCAATTCATAATTGCTTTTTTTCTGCCCGAAAGCAGGCATTAAAAAAATAACTGCAAGCACTAAAAGTAATAAATTCCGTTTCATTCTATCTAAAATTTTGTTGAGGTGAATAAATTTTTAAAGTCATTTCATCATGTTAAGTTTGTAAATACCATTACGCTTATGATTTGAAAATAAAAACTATCCTACCAGAATTATATGATTATTCAATGTTGTATACTAG
>DDTL01000085.1 GCA_002344345.1 Saprospiraceae bacterium UBA2365 | reverse complement strand
TTTACGCTTGTTACAGTTCCTCCATTTGGGTTTGTCCAGCTTATTCCCCCGCTTCCATTGGTGGTAAGCACCTGTCCGCTGGTACCGATACTGCTGCTGATAATTCCCGTTGAATTATTCACGAGTACGCCGGATGTAGTTAATGCCGGTATTGCCACCTGGCCATTTCCCTGTATCCTGAATATCTCAGTTGAAGTGGTTGCAGAGGTTGCCGCATAAAATTTATGGTTCCCCGCAATACTTCCAATCTGGTAACGCAAAGCATCAAAATTGACTCCGAATCCTGTAAATTCATGATCATTATCAGCACTTGTGTAAAGCAGGATTTTACGATTAGCCGCGTTGTTTCCCAAATCCAGCTTTGCTTTGGGTGAAGTGGTGCCAATCCCTGCATTACCGGTGTTGAAATAAATGTTGGATCCGGAGGTTGTCCATTGGCTGCTAATTTTGCTATTCCAGTTTGTGATGTCAGATCCGGTTATTCCTCCGGCTGCGGAAGAACCGAAAACGGGGTCAGTCTCGGTTACACCTCCTACAAGTTTCTCCCACTGCGTTCCGTCAAAATAATAAAAGGCATTATTACCATCAGGCCCATTGGCAGTAACATACACCAACAAGCCGGTTGCGGGGCTTACGGGAAGGTTGTTAAAATCAACCCTGGGTACGAGAACGCCCTTGTCAGTGGCTTTAACATCCAATGCTGCAGAAGGATGGGGCTGGCTGCCGTCATTGGAAATGGAGATGTTCTGTGCATGAATTACTGTAAGGCAAATCGACATTATCATTAAAATAAAAGTTACTCTTTTCATTTTGGTTTTTTGTATTTGTCAGATAGTGACAAAAATAATGAGACATGGAAAAAGGCAGGCAGATCGCCGACTTCCATTAGTACTGTTTTAGAAAATCAGGACTAAAAAATTCACGAATTATAGTGAATCGGCATATTTCCCCGGAGTGGTTTTTTCGAACTTCCTGAAGGCTGAGAAAAAAGAATTTTTTGAAGAAAATCCTGAAAGCACCCCAATGGCTTCAAAAGTATAGATTTGCTTCTTGTTTTCCCGGATCAGGTTTTTGGCATATTCAATGCGCCATTGATTGCGGAAATCAGTAAATGGTTGTTTTCTGAACTCCTTGAAATAATATCCCAGATGATGAGCAGGAACATTGATAAGCTTTGCCATACTCTGAATATTACAGTCTTTATCCAGAAAAGAATGGTGTTTTTCCATGTGCATCAATATGGTGTTTTCAATGTATTTTAAATATGCCCCGTCAAACTTTTCACTCATACCTGATACAGCTGATTCTTCGGCAACTATGGGACTACCTGGTTTGTGCTTTTGCTTAAGAATAATTTCCAGATCATCCTCAGGAATATTAAACGGAGCCATGCCATATAAAATGGTAGGAAAAATAAATGGTAAAATAATAATCCCGATCAACAGGATGGCTGAAACTGCCTGAAAAATATTGATGGAATAAAAAGCTACAAGATTATCGCGGTAATAACTGATCACCATCATGAACAGCTGTACCAAAGCCAGGGTAAGAGTAAGGATCAGAAGAGCAAACAGCCACCTGTAATTGAGAAGCGAAATCCTGTTTGATTTGATATTCTGAAAGCTTTGCCTGTATCTGAATAGCAATATCATGGCATAGACCATATATGCTGCAATGATCACAGGCCGTGAGAAAAAATTGATTTCAACCGGGATGAACCAGCCTAAATATTTTTCGTTCAAATCCAGAAAACTTGATCTGTCCTGTGTGATCTGTTCAGCAATTTCCATTTTCAATTCCGGAGAAAAAGTGTAATACTCATTGGATGCAATAAAAAATATCAATACCGGAATAAAATGTAATAAGTCTTTTTTATGAAAAACATATGAGTCAGAAATATTGCTCCTGGTGTATAAAAAAATCATTGGTCCGATGAGATACCCCGTAAATGCAAGATGAATAAACACTATGGAGATCAGTCTAACTGAATGAGAATAAATAATTACATATTGAAAAAAATTGTATGCACTCAGGAAAATGAAAAAAAGCCCGATATAAATTGATCCGGGTTTTGACCTCAGATTAAAATAAATGAGCAAAACGGACAAAAACAAACCAAAAACAGATAGTATTTGTTGCAACATGATTGAATATCCTCAGAACACCGGTAAATTTCAGAATTAATGATGAGTCAAGTTTTAAAAGTATAAAGTTTGTAAAGTTAAAAGCGTAAATAATTGATATTGAACTCTTTAACTACCTATGCAAAATTATCATAAACATCTTAAAATCAGCAATATAACTTTATGAACTTTCAACTTTATAACTTTTTAGACTGAACTCAATGATGATTATTGAATATAAATATGACCTGAAACTAATAACTTTCTCCTTCCTTTTAGCCGGCCAACTGTACAAAGATAAATAATTTACCTAACAATAATCTTCTGCCACGGAAGTTAAAAATGGCGGAGATTCCATTCTCGTTAACAGCATAATTCTGAATTTGTGAGGTGGTCAATTAGTTCTTTATGATCAAATCCATCTGATCCGTTGATTTGATGGATTGTCTAAGGCTGATCAGGGTCATTGTTTCAATGGTTTTTTATCCCAATTTGCAGGGTTGTTTCTGATATATTCCGAAATAATGAAATACGCCCGTTCATTACGGATGATGTGTTCGTAATAATTGCTTTGCCATAATTTTTCCTTAAATCTCAACGATCCGATTTTCCTTGTTACCGCCGATTTATAACCTCGAACGATTGCCCCTATGGTCCGTTGGGGCGAATGGAATTCTCCTATTTTATTATCGGGCGACCGTTGGGGCGTATTGCATACGCCCAATTTATTATCGGGCGAATGCAATTCGCCCCTGCCCAATAACCGGATGATGCCATGAATGTGGTTCGGCATGATGATTAATTCACCCAATTCAACATTGCTCCTAATTTCGGTTGTTTTCATCCATTCGTTGGCTGCAATTTGTCCATATTGGTTTAAAATCATTTCACCATTTTTAATTTCCCCGAACAAACATGCGCGGTTTTGCGTACAAATGGTTATAAAATATAATCCTGCCCGGGAATAATCATATCCCTTCAGGCGGATGCTGCGGCGGTGGTGTTTTGTAGGATCGTAGGTCATATTCTGGTTTTATTTTTTTTTATCGGGTGAAATTTATACTCGGGGCGTATCGCATACGCCCCTATTTTGTGCCAATAATAATGCAAAAACCCACGATCAATCTAATTCTTTGTGAAAGCCTAAAGTCGCTTCTGAAAAATTGATTGTGGTATTAATTCATCTCAATATATCTTTAAATTCAGAACCTTCATCTTTCAATCGTTTTCAGCTTGTACACAACGGTTTGCAGCTTTGCCCGGCAGCCGCATTGCGGGCTGCGTCACTGTCCACAGGTACAAGGTTTTTGCGGGATACAATGCTTCAATTTTAAATTATCTTTGACAAACGATGCCGTCTTTGATTTTTCCTTATTTTGTGTTTACACAAAATATTTTATACTCTCCATTTTGATATCACCCTTCTGCTTCTATTTTTTAAACTTATTAAAAACCCTGATTTATAATGTTTTATCTTAATGTTTCTAAATGAATAATATTTTCTTCAAAATTACGTCAAATGAATTTTAAAGTCAACAAGTAATGTTAAATCACAGGCATGAGCGCATCTTTGAAGCTCACATGGTGATCCTTCATTTTCTTTTACCTTTCCACTGACCCGGATTCTTTCATATTTTCTATCATACTTTTCATCTCAAGCAGTATATCAGATTGTTTTTTGATCAGCTCTTTTTGACTAGTAATGATGGTTTTGAGTTCGTCTATTTCTTTGTTTTGTTCCTGAAGTTTTTCGATCATGGTTTGCTGTTCCTGTACTGCTTTGACCAGGGGTACAACAAATTCAGCGTACCTGAGTCCATAAGAGGATGTTGAATTCTTTGGTTTATCCACTCCGTGGAAATCATATCCGACTTCAATAGCAGCCTGTTCCACTTCCTGAGCAATAAAACCATTCTGAATCTCTGCTTCTTTCATTCTTTCCGATTCTTCCAGTCTAAGACTGTCCGGGGTTTTATAATAGGATGCTATGGCATCCATATCCAATTGATAGGTAACCGGACGTAACAATCTGATAAATTCAACACCGATTACATTTTCACTTACATTTTTTTTAAACCTTTCATCACTCACATTGGTCCAGTTGGCATAACCTCCAATGCTGGAAATACTGCTATTTCCAAGCCTGATGGTATTGGATGCCCCCGGTTCGGCATCGTATCCCAGAGCAGTAGAATTCTGAAAGGAACCTCCGGTACTAAAGGCTGTATAACCCAGGGCTGAATTATATTCTCCATCAACATTACTATAGAGTGCATTGTAGCCAATTCCTGTGTTTCCGGTCCCTGAAGAGTTGCTGTTCAAAGAATGGAATCCAACTGCGCTATTGTTATTTCCTGAAGAATTTGTCTGAAGTGCTTCCCGACCAATGGCTGTATTTTGATACCCGGTGGTGTTTGTTCTAAGAGACTGCTGGCCACCTGCCGTATTTGAATAACCAGTTGTGTTCTCCTGGAGTGCTTCACACCCATTGGCAGTATTCGAAGATCCTGTTTCGTTTGTATAAAGTGCTTTGTAGCCTGTCGCCGTATTCGAGTAACCATTTGTATTGGAATATAACGCTTTTGACCCAATGGCTGTGTTTTTTGTGGCATGATAACTTAAGGTTGAATTTGCTCCGTTAGAATACAGGCTGGAATCTCCTACAGCTACCAGGTTGGATCTGTTTTGATTGAGCCATAATGCATTGGCTCCAATTGCAATATTACTATTACCACCTAAATTATGCCTGAGCGCTTCATATCCCATAGCAGTGTTATTATTACCAATAACATTTTCGTAAACAGCTTGAAAACCGCAAACTGTGTTGGCATTTCCTGAGATATTGCTGAACAAGGCTTCATTTCCCGTTGCAGTATTCGAACTTCCCGTTGTATTTGTATACAGAACTTTTTCTCCATACGATGCATTGGAATTTCCGGTTGTATTGGAATATAAGGATTCGTTTCCGGTTGCGGTGTTGGACTTTCCAGTTGTGTTTTTATAAAGAGCTTCATTTCCATTGGCAGTATTGGAATAACCAGTTTCATTTGAATACAATGCGTTATATCCCATTGCAGTATTCGAATAACCATTTGTGTTGGAAAATAAAGTCTTTGATCCTAATCCTGTGTTTTTTGTAGCATGATAAATCAATGTTGAATTTGCTCCGTTAGAATACAGGCTGGAATCTCCTACAGCTACCAGGTTGGATCTGTTTTGATTGAGCCATAATGCATTGACTCCAATTGCAATATTACTATTACCACCTAAATTATGCCTGAGCGCTTCATATCCCATAGCAGTGTTATTATTACCAATGACATTTTCGTAAACAGCTTGAAAACCGCAAACTGTGTTGGCATTTCCTGAGATATTGCTGAACAAGGCTTCATTTCCCGTTGCAGTATTCGAACTTCCCGTTGTATTTGTATACAGAACTTTTTCTCCATACGATGCATTGGAATTTCCGGTTGTATTGGAATATAAGGATTCGTTTCCGGTTGCGGTGTTGGACTTTCCAGTCGTGTTTTTATAAAGAGCTTCATTTCCATTGGCAGTATTGGAATAACCAGTTTCATTTGAATACAATGCGTTATATCCCGTTGCAGTATTCGAATAACCATTTGTGTTGGAAAATAAAGTCTTTGATCCTAATGCTGTGTTATTTGTAGCATGATAAATCAATGTTGAATTTGCTCCGTTTTTGTAAAGGCTTGAATCACCCACTGCTACCAGGTTGGATCTGTTCTGATTGATCCACAAAGCATTTGCGCCAATGGCTATGTTGCTATAGCCAACCACATTGTTTCTGAGCGCTTCATATCCCATAGCTGTGTTAGTATTCCCAAGGGTGTTGCTGTAAAGGGCATTAAATCCATTAACTGTGTTGAAATTTCCGGAGATATTGCTATAAAGTGCCTTGTTACCGGTTGCAGTGTTGCTGTATCCGATGGTGTTGGTATACAAAGACTGCAACCCTACAGATGTATTGGTATAACCTGTGGTGTTTGAATACAAAGCTTCATTTCCAATTGCAGTGTTAGCATAACCCTGGGTATTTGAATAAAGTGATTTATATCCATTTGCCGTATTATAATACCCTGTTATATTCAAATAAAGTGATCTGTATCCAATGGCAGTGCTATAATATCCGGTTGTGTTTGTATATAATGATTTTGAACCTAATGCAGTATTGCCAGACGCATGGTAAAAGGTGGTAGCATCCGTTCCATTATTATACAAACTGGAATCCCCCAAAGCTACAAGATTTGATTTGTCACTATTGAGGTATAAAGCTCTCACACCGTTGGCCACATTGCTGAATCCTGTAGTATTTGAATAGAGTGCTTCCATTCCATTAACAGTATTAAAACTCCCCGTAGAGTTTGTAAATAGCGCGTTATATCCAGTTACTGTATTATTATTTCCTGTTGTATTATTATAAACTGCATATGTTCCATTGACTGTATTACCAGACCCTGAAGTATTTGTATATAGAGCTCCTGATCCGGTTGCAGTGTTAATATTGCCTGTTGTGTTGGAATAAAGGGCACCCATACCAATTGCAGCGTTAAAATTTCCAATTGTATTGGAATAAAGAGCAGACCATCCACTAGCCAGGTTATTATCACCTGTAGTGTTGGAATAAAGTGCATTTACCCCATTTGCCGAGTTAAAATTTCCTGAGGTATTGGAGTAAAGAGCCTTGAAACCATGTGCATTGTTTTCATAACCTGAGGTATTTGAGTAAAGCGACTCTTTTCCAATGGCGGTGTTGGAATAACCAGTTGTATTGTAATAAAGTGCCTTACTTCCAATGGCCGTATTGTCATAACCTGTAGTATTAGAAGCAAGTGTTCTAGATCCAAATGCAGCATTCAGGTTGCCTGAGGTATTTGAAAAAAGGGCCAGATTTCCATTTGCAGTATTTTCGCTTCCCGTAATATTGGCATTAAGGGAAAAATAGCCAATTGCTGTATTGTCATCACCTTCAGTATTGGAGCTCATGGCACCCGCTCCGATTGCAGTATTATTTTCTCCTCCTGATTGATTGATGGTTAGTGCATTTATACCCACTGCTGTACTTTCAGAAGCATTCCCAAGTTCAAGCCTGGCTTCTCCATTTGCATTTTTTCTCAAAACCATTTTTTCAGTTCCTCCAACATCAAATCGGATAATATCTTCATCACTGCTTTCCTCTAACTGAATTTTTGTGTCGTGGTCCGCATCTTCCAGTTTTGTCTGTGTGGCAGGAAATTGCCAATAAGCTGAATTAGGCCCGGTAGCAATCAACACCTGGCCAGTAATAGGAGACCCAAAGGCAAGATCAATGACTGATATTGTATTATTCAAAATTTTTGCAGATGTAACTGCATTGTCATTTATGTCGACTCCAAGTATACTACTGTTGTTAATTTCAGACGAACCAATTGAATTGGATGAAATCTGAAGATTTGAAAAGGTACCGCTCAGGTCTCCGCCTGCAACAGAGCTACTTGTAAGATCATCTGCCGGATCTATATCTCCGGAATTAGAAATTACGCCACCCGCGATCAAAATGCCTGCTCCTGCACTATATGTGATGTCTGGTTTTAATTCAATCCAGGAAACAGAATGTTGGCTATAAAAAAAGAAATTTCTGACATCTGTGTCAAAAACCAACAGACCATTAGCCGGGGTTGAGATGGCATTCCTTTCCGAGGTACTCATCCTGGGAATCAGTATGCCTTTTGTGGTACTTTTGACATCGAGCATGGCACTTACATCCGGAGAAGTTCCATCATTATTGATACTGATATTTTGGGCATACAAATCAGGTTTTAACATGATAACGGCAATCAGGATAATGAAAAAATGTAAAAATGATTTCATAATAGTTGGGTTTTATTGTATTGAATTTTTAGATTACTATTTGATTATTAACTATATATGTAAAAACAGGAATACTTTTGTGCAAATTTCCGTGCATCTGACAGTTTTGGAAATAAGCTAATCAGGGTCACTCAAATCTATATCACCTAGTCTACCAGCATTATTTTAAGGAATTCATTAATATTCAACTTCAAAAATATAACAAAATCTTTTGAAAATCAAAGCCTAATTGCAAGAATTCCTGTATTTTTCATTCTATTATTTAAAGTTAGAAAAGACTTAAGGATTGGAAAAGGAATAAGTTATTAGCCCGCTAATCAAATACCAGGTGTATAATCC
>DDTL01000076.1:7725-11826 GCA_002344345.1 Saprospiraceae bacterium UBA2365 | reverse complement strand
CTATATATTTCTCCGATTCTATCACAAGTTACATGGATCGGAACAAATTTTAATGAGCATCATTTATTTATAGATCCGACGCTGCAATCGGAAATTATAATTCAAATCAAGCATCAAAGTTCTTCAAATTCAAGCCAAATCGTTGATTCATTGGAAGGTAGAATAATCCTTTCTGCTCATAGTGCAATTGCCGGAAAAGGAGAAATAAACATCAAAAAAGAATTTCCTTTAATTTATATTTCAAAAGAAGCACCTGATTTATTGATGTATAAGGCAATGATTCCGGCAAATGAAATCATGCCTGCCAGATATACAATGAATATATCCTTCCTAAATGTTTTCAATGGAAAAGTCTTTTATCTTTCTGAATTTCAAGAGATATTGCCAAATTTGACTGCTGGAAAATCCGGTATCATAGCGGCAACACTTTCCTTTGAAGTTCAGGGAATCGATGAACAGAAAACGTATGGAATGATTTATCCGGAAAATACGGTTGAGCCGATGCCTGTGTTGCTTGAAGGTGTCTATACGCATGGTTTCTGTTCGGATGAGATAGCCCGTTTAAAGAATATTGCAATCATTATGTGGCTTCATAAAGATATGTTGGATGCAAAGCTATTTGCGAAAATATATGATGAAAATGGTACCCTTTTACTAAAAAGAGGGCTGGAATTAATAGAGATTTTGGAACATGGAAAGCCTGTTTTTCCATCTTTTCCCAACACAATGGCCATTAATGACCCTGAAAATGTAAGCGACAGAGTATATGGTGCAGCTGAATTAACTGACCATATCTTAAATCTGGTGAACAATCAACCGGGTATTCATTCCATTTATTTCGTTTTTGAATTAGAATATGAAAATCAAACAAACGATCTGGTAAAACATGCAATCAAGACAAATTTCGAGGTTGTAGATGCCCCCACCGGAGCGGATTGCCAGGCATTTCTACTGCCAATTGAATTGGTTGATTTCGAAATATATAGTCAGGAAACACAGGTTTTTGGATTTTGGGTTGTTGCGCTGGAAGTCAACTGTGAGTATTATGAAGTGGAAAAAAGTAAAGACGCATGGAATTGGATTCCTTTTCAAAAGGAAACATCAAAAGGGATTGAAGGTGCTTTGAGGCGATATGAATTTCTTGATAAAAATCCATGGACAGGCATCAGCTATTACAGGATCAAACAGGTTGATTTTGATGGAACCCGAAGTTATTCCAGGGTTTTAGCTGCTCATATCAAAAGCGGTAAATTGAGTTTATTTCCGAATCCGATTTCTGACCGGTTGCATTATACAATTGAAGATCCTGACCAACAATATGAGCTTAAAATATTTGATGAACTTGGTGCCTGCGTTTTCTCCAGCACCATTCCCGACCAAAGTAATCAAACCAGGGAAATCCATTTAAAAAGTCTTTCACCAGGTGTTTACTTTATTAAATACGTTAATACCAAAAATTATCTGAGCCAGGTAGAAAAATTCATTAAGATTTGAGTCTGCCTCAAAAAGTCCGATTTGTTGATTTTCAATCGTTTTTTACCCCTGCCTACTGACGTCAAATATGTTGATAAGCTTGCTTCATCAGTGCTGAAGCTCAGCACAAGACTAATGGGAAACTTATGAAAACCATCAAATTAAAAGTCCCCTTTTAGGCGTGTACTGACTGAAAACGTCAGTGCCTGTACTGCCTGAAAACATCAGTGCATCTGCAGACTGAAAACGTCAGTAGTGATTTTAGAGGAAAAAGACTTGGAAGAACTGACCCGGATTTGAATTGAATTCTGTTACTTTAACTTGACTCATTTTTTTAAAGTCCCGTCATTATTTTTTTCATTGAAAATCAGCATGAAGCATGAAAAATATCCGTGCTCATCTATCTTTCCTTCTGATAAATCCATAGCTTATGCTTAATGCCTTCATGAAATTCTTAAATTTTCAGCATAAATCTGGATCCAGGCAAAGACTTTATCAGATTTTTGCACTCCAGCCCAAGAATTATTCCTGTCAGTTTGCTATGTACAAATCCAGAATAATACTGTATTGTATCGACATGAGGACATTGTTGATCATCTTCCCTGATAATCGAAAGGATTTTCTGTTCATCTTTTGAAAGTTCATAAAATAATTGCAATTGCACCGGATGAATTTTTGTGCTTTTCTGCCACATCATTTTTTCAGTTAGGTCGGTTGCAGACTCAATCAGACCGGCAATATTGGATTTTATCAAATAATTAGGTCCAGATGACATCGGGTCATTTATTCTGCCGGGAATTGCAAAAACATCCTTATTATAACCAAATGCCATGTGTGCTGTGATCATTGAACCACCTTTTAATCCGGATTCAATCACCAAAACCGCATCAGAAAGTCCGGCTATGATCCGGTTCCTCATTGGAAAGTTTTCTTTATCCGGTCCGGTACCTGAAGTGAATTCGGTTGCCACCCCACCCTTTGCTGTCATCTTATTTCTAAGATTGCGATTTACAGCGGGATAGGTCCTATCTATACCTGTGCCTAAGATACCAATGGTTTGCATTCCGTTTTTGATGGCAGTCTGATGACTGATCGCGTCTATCCCGTAAGCAAGTCCACTGATGATAGAGATATCAAACTCTTGTAAATCGTCGATCAGTTTTTCACAAAAAAGAGAACCTTGTTCTGTGGGTTGACGGGTACCTACAATTCCCAAGGTTCTTGGATGTTCAAAATTGATATTTCCCTGAGAAAATAACATGACCGGACTATCTGAATGGTTTTTTAACCTAGACGGATATGTTTTGTCCAGATAAAAATGATGATTAATTTTATTTTTCCGGATAAATTCCAACTCCTTTTCAGCCTCAGGTAAAACTTTATTTGATAGTATTTCTTCAGCAGTTTTTAAGCCGATAGATGGAATTTTTGACAAGCTTTTCTTTGACTGCCTGAAGACTTCTTCAGGACTTCCACAATAACTTACGATGTTCCTGGCTGTTACAGGTCCAACACTTTTGATCTTAGTCAACGCCAATTGATAAAGCAAACCGGACATAATCAATTTTAATATTTTGGGTGAATAAAAAACGAAATTACACAAAATCAGATACAGAAACAAATGATTTAGAAAAAACCTCCTTCCTTGTCAGACAAAAATATCTTCAGAAACCAAGTATGAATGATATAAAACAAAAACTCTTTACAATTTAATATATTTGCCAAATAATCAATCAACATATGAACTAAACTTTTAACGAAAAATTGCATATTACGAAAATAGGACTATTTTGCATTTTTTGTTAATTAAATTTTCTACAATATTGATTTACAATTAATTAATAATGACATACAAGAGTAAGTTTAGCCTTAAATCCTTCGTGATAACAGTTCTTTTACTGACAGTATTACTGCCACAATTTGGACAATCGCAGTTCAACATTAAAATCGGGTATGCAGGTGCTTATGCTTTTGCCCCAAAAAGTAATGATTTGATACAATTGTATAATACTCAGAATCAGGCTATATTGAACGAGAAAATGTCTTCATTTCATTGGTTGCATGGAATTGATATGGGCCTGAGATACAGGTTTAACCCTGTAAATATAGAAATATCGTGGGAAAGCAAAGGAAATGTATTATCGTCTGTCGAGTTGACAAATCAAACAGCAACCGAGAAAAGTTTATATTACCGAATGAACAGTGTATCGCTCGGAACTGAATTTCAAACGGGAATCATTGGATTTGGTGCTACGATTGAGCAAGGATTTAACAAAATTGAAACTGACCTGACAGGTACTACTAAACGAAAGCAATTAGCGTCATCAAATCCCTTGAACAGCAAATTTTTCATTTCTTTCCACATACCTGGAACTGAATTAATGAGCTTTGTAATCAGGCCATACATTAGTTTTCAATGGAATGAAGCGCTTGAATTGAATGACGTTGCCGGTTACCTGAATGTTTTTCAGGCAAATGATAATGAAGAAAAATTCAGACAAATAGGATTGTCTTTCTGCTTTCTTAACGGAAAACAATCCAAATGAATGAAATTCTCAACCCTTGTCGCCATGTAACCAATAGTTAAAAATGCGAATCAAGGGATAAAGTTAATTCTGCAGATAAACA
>DDTL01000076.1:0-7710 GCA_002344345.1 Saprospiraceae bacterium UBA2365 | reverse complement strand
TTTTTTTCAACCATTGATTCGCATTAAAAAGAAAATAGTTTTGTCAGGATTCAAATATTTTTGCAGCTTATAAGTGAAAAAATGCAGAATTAAAGCTCTTTTTTGCCGCTATTTTGAAAAATACCTTTTTTTACTATAATTGTTTTTTGCTAAAAAAATAAAAGCGTTATCTTTGCGGCTCAAAATTATTTTAGAAAAATGGCAAATCACAAATCAGCAGCTAAAAGAGCAAGACAGGCTTCAAAAAAAAGACTGGCAAACAGATATGTAAAAAAATCAACCCGTACAGCAATTAAAACGCTTCGTGAATTGGAAGTAAAAGCGGAAGCAGAGCAATTTCTGCCTAAAGTAATCAAATTAGTTGACGGTTTGGTTAAAAGGAATATCTGGCATCAAAACAAGGGCGCCAATCTGAAAAGCAGTTTGATGAAACACGTCAACTCACTTTCCTGATATTTCTTTTCATTAGGGATATTTCATTAAAAAACTATTCATGTCAATAATGACATTTATAAGGAATAAAAAAAGAGGCATTTCCTGTGAAATGCCTCTTTAATTTTTACCAGTTGATTAAAGCACAGCTAAGGCAGCTTCGTAATCAGGTTCTTCTGTTACCTCTGCAACTTGCTGAGAATGAATCACTTTGCGATTTTCATCTAAAACAATTACCACCCTGGAAAGCAATCCTGCCAATGGTCCGTCTGTAATGATCAAACCATTGTTTTTACCAAAAGTCCCTTCGCTGAAATCAGACAAAGTAACCACTTTATCCAAACCTTCAGCTCCACAGAACCTGTTTTGAGCAAAAGGCAGATCCCTTGAAATGCACAAAACCGTTGTATCCGGTCTTTGGGAAGCAATTTCATTGAATTTTCTCACGGATGCTGCGCAAGTACCGGTATCAAGACTTGGAAAAATATTCAAAACAAGTTTGCCCTGATAATCTCCCAATGATTTCTTAGTAAGATCTCCGGCAATCAATGTAAATTCTCCAAAAACTTCACCTGCTCCGGGTATGTTACCTGAAGTGTGAATGGTATTTCCTTTTAATGTAATTTCTGCCATTGTTAAATAGTTGGTTAAAAAAAAATTTAACAAGAATTCTGCAAAGAAGGTTTAGAAGTTAAGGTATTAATCATCTTTTTTTTTCGTCAATACCTGAAGCAAGTGGAATAAGTCCAAATATACCTTTCAAAATTGATAAACTACGTGAATACAATTGAAATCACGCAGTACTGTTTTCAAAAGCTGCACCTGTTCATAAGGTACAACATTTAAAAGTCAGACTCAACAACATTGACTTGTTGCTAGATTTGTCAGAAAAATAAATATGAAGAAACGTATGTTTTTTTGGATTGCTTTGTTTTTAAAAATGCAATTTCCCGGATTTTGCCAATCAACAGAATTTATAGACACAAACGCTTTAACTGAGACCAAAATCAAATTAAACGGCTATGTCAGAGGTGCTTCGTATTTTGGCGGAGAAATATATGAATTCACGAACATATTCAGCGAAGTCCGGTTCAATGCCGAAGCCAGGTTTGACCAAGGCAACCTGAAAGCAGACGTTAGAATGAGAACCGGATCTGAGTTCGAAGAACGTTTTAATGATTTTGAAATAAAAGAACTCTATGGAAGTTTTCAAAATGAAAGGGCCCATTTATCCATTGGAAACCAGATCATAGAATGGGGTCGTACAGACGGATATAATCCTACCAACTATCTTTCTCCAAAAAACTATTTTTTCCTGACCGATGATATGGATGACCAATTGCTTTCCAACTTTATGGTAAGGCTCAAATATTCGATAAATCCAGCTATCGATCTCGATTTTATATTATCTCCAGTTTACCGACCTTCTCAATATCGTTTTGATCTTATCCAGATAGGTCAAAATATACAATTTGCTGAGTTTGCCCAACCATCTCTCCAGTTCAAAAATATGGGCTTCGCCTGCAGATTGAATGCAGATTACCCCATTGCAGGCTTTTCCATTTCATACTTTAATGGATACAGTACTTTCCATGGTTTTAATAACAAAGAAACATTGTTTGAGCCAGCGAACGGATCCTTGTCCATACTGAATGAACCCAAACCGTTCAGAAAACAAGCCATTGGAATTGATTTTGCCATTCCTACCTCTTTTATGATCATCCGGGGAGAAACAGCATACAATTTGCCAACTGATAAGGAGAAAGGAATGTATATCCCAAATGAAGATATCTATTATGTGATGGGTGTTGAAAAGGAAATCATGGGATTTAGATGGATATTACAATATATAGGCCGATTTATACCACACTTTGAATCCCTTTCGGCTCCGAACGCCCTACATTATGACATGAATAACCCTATCGAACAAATAAAGTTTGTACTGGACATGACTGATTATGAAATGTCTGCATTCAATCGAAAATTATTTGGACAGCAATATGAATTTGGACATGCAGTTTCATTGTTTATCAGCAAATCGTTTGCTTTCGATCTTGTTAAAGCAGAGTTGGCTGGTATGTATGATTTTCAGACTGAAGAATGGATGCTGAGGCCAAAAGTATCCTGGCAAATCAATGACCGTATCCGGATTGGAATAGGCGGATGTTATCTAAATGGTCCAGAAAAGTCACTTTTCAACTATTCCAGTGGCATAATGAATGGATTATCCGTGGATTTCAGGGTCTACTTTTAATCATAGAAATGAAATACGAAAATTTCATAATTAAAAATGCGGGGAAGATCATCATTGCGACGTCCATCCTGATAGGATTAAGTATTATTCCATTGTTCTTCATCAGGATCAACCCGGACCTGGAATCATACATCCCGGATGATATTGATGCAAAGCTTAATATGAACAAAATTTCAGCTGTTTTTGGAGCTGAAGAAAATTTGTTGTTATTGGTCGGGAGTGAAGATATACTGGATCCTGCTACTCTTGAACAAGTTACAACGATTTGTTCAGGTCTTGAACAAATTGAAGGCATTTCACATATTTATTCCATTTGTCAAGCAAAAAATATAATGGGCCTTGATGGTAGTCTAATTGCTGACCAGGTTTTACCAGCCAACCTGAGTGAGCCGTTCAACAGGGATTCATTAAGAAATATTATCATGCAAAATGATCTGGTTTACAATATCTTGGTCTCTGAAGACTTTAAAGAAACACTGATCATTCTGACAATTGACAAATCCATAAATGATCATGATTTGATCCATTCCATCATGGAGATCATGCAATCTGTCAAAGGCAATGCCAAAGTCTCAATGACCGGAATGGCCTATTTGAGAGAGGAAGCAAATAAAAAAATCTCAGCTGACCTTATATTGTTACTGCCTCTAGGAATTATCGTGATGTTTTTATTCCTTTTGTTGGCTTTTAAAAATCTGAAGGGTGTATTGCTACCGATGTCTGTTGTGATGATCTCCATCCTTGTATCGATGGCATTGATTCCTCTTTTTGGTTGGGAACTTGGATTGATTGGTGTTTTGATACCGATCATGATGTTAGCCATATCCAACAATTATGGAGTCCATGTTTTCAGCAGATACCAGGAAGAAATCGACTCCAAAAATGGTAAAACCAACCGTGAGATTGTTGCAGATGTTATAAAATACCTTAAAAGACCAGTGTTTTTGACCGGATTGACAACTATGGCAGGTGTTTTGGGATTGGTGACACATATCCTTTTACCGGCAGCTCAAATGGGTGTAGTGGCTTCTATCAGCATAGGTTTGGCCTTGATATTAAGCGTCAGTTTCATCCCTGCCATTATGATTTATTTGAAGCCTGATCTCAAGATTGATCGCTCCAGTCAAGCACCAGGATTGATGCAAAAAATACTTGCCGTGACGGCAAGTTTTGTTACCCGTCATACCCGATGTACCATTGGCGTTTTTATAATATTTTTTCTCCTTTCAATGGCAGGATTAAGTTGGTTTAAGGTTGCTCCCGATTCAAATAATGTACTACCATCTGATCACCCATTCAATGTCGCTGCACAAACCATCGATCAAAAATTCGGTGGATCGAAAATGATCCAGATCATGTTCAAAGGAGATATCAGAGATCCTCAGCTGCTGAGAAAAATAGAGATTTCAGGTAATCACATTAAAAAAATAGAGGGCGTTGGTTCCGTGAATTCTATCACAACCATTATCAAAAAGATCAGTTCTGCGCTGAATGAACCCGGGACAACTGAATACAACAGCATTCCTGACAAATTTGAAACCATAGCTCAGTACATAGAGTTGTACAACATGAGCGGAGACCCGGGAGCGCTTGAACAATTTGCCGACTTTAATTACGAACACTCACTTTTAACCATACAATACAGCGCAACTGATATGAAAACCATTCAAAACATTGTAAAAAGCATCCGGGAATCTGTAAAAAACGACGACCGATGCGAAGCGATAGGCGGATACAGTTTGGTCGATCAGGCTCTGGGAGAAAGTGTATTCCTGGGGCAAAACTATTCATTATTATTTGCATTTATTGTGATTGCTTTCCTGCTAAGTTGGATTTTCAAAAGTATTTACGCGGGAATTTTGGGGAGTTTACCTTTAATATTTGCTGTTTTTGTCACATTTGGCTTGATGGGATGGCTGGGAATTGAATTAAATATTGTCACTGCGTTGTTGTCTTCCATATCTATAGGCTTAGGAGTTGACTTTACCATTCACATGTTTTGGCGTTTAAAATCTGAGATCCATTCAGGAAAGAATATTACGGGTGCAGTGATCACCAGTATTACAACAATCGGACGCGGGATAAGCATCAATGCCTTGTCAGTGATCGCTGGTTTTTCCGTACTTTTTTTCTCGGCTTTCCCTTTGATCCATTCATTTGCATTTCTGATCATCATTTCCATATTCATGTGTCTCCTTTGCTCGCTGCTACTGATCCCGGCAATATGCCTGATGATCAAACCTCGATTTTTATACTATTAAACCAATATTAACGAGCTGAACTGATCCAATTAAATTTAACCAATAAAAAAAAATACGATGAAATTAAAAATGTTTTTTGGCCTTTTGATCATGATGCACTTTATATCTTTATACAGCCAAAATGCTCAATCCATCATACAAAAATCAATGGATGCCATTAGTTTTGAAGGATTTGAGATGACCTCCACATTGTATATTTATGATCAAAAAGGCAATTCGCGCCAAAGAACCATTCAGACATCGAGCAAACAATTTGGCGATGTCACCAAAATGGTCTCCAGATTCCTTGCCCCTCCCGAAGTGAATGGCACTTCGATACTGATCCATGATTATGAGAACAAAACATCTGATATGTGGATCTATCTTCCCTCAACAAGAAAAGTCAGACGGATAGCAAGCAACGATAAGAAAGGAAGTTTTATGGGTACTGAATTCTCCAATGGTAATATGAGCAAACCCGAATTACAGGATTATATATTTAAGTTATCAGGAACAGAAATATACGAAGGAAAGGAATGCTTCAAGTTGGAAATATCCGGAAAGTCGCCTGAAATTGCCAAGATGGATGGATTTTCAATGCAATATAGCTGGATCGACAAATCAAACTTTCTTAACCTGAAAACAGTGTATTATGATCAAAAAGGAAAATTACTGAAAACACAAAAATTCAGCCAATACAAAAAGCAGCCCAACGGCAAGTATTTCTGTTTTTCAATGGAAATGAAAAACGAAGTCAACGGACGTAGGTCAGTGATTGAAACCAAAAGTTTTACTTTAGGTTCCGGTAAAAAGGAAAAATGCTTTATTCCTGCAAGCTTTATGGAATAAGAGTCAGACCAAAGCATGCGATCGCCATGAAATCCAATATTATTTTTTTACCGGCAATTATGCTTTATTGCCATTTGAATCTATTTAGTCAGCAATTTACAGTGATCATTCAGGCAGAAGGTGTTAAAGATCATGATGGAAAACTGATTGTAGCCGTTTTTTCATCCCAGACTGATTTTGACAACGAAAAAACATGCTATGAAGAAGAATTTGAAAAAACAGCTCTACAAAATGGTAAATTAACATTTCAAATTGACTTGCCTCCAGGAATTTATGGCATCACTATACTCGATGATGAAGATGGTGACAAGAAAATGAAATATAATGCCTTAGGCATTCCAAGAGAAGGTTTTGGTATTGTCAACCTTGAAACCACCGGATTGAGAAAGCCAAAGTTTTCTGATTTTTGTTTTAATCTAAGTAAAAATCAGGGTAGAAGAAAAGTAAAAATGAGGTATATTTTTTAAAAGATAGCCATGCATATCAAAGAATGCAACATTTCAATTGAAGTCAACTGAAAGAGATTTTTGTAACATTCAAATCAATCCGTCCGGTAAGTTCATATAGATCAGTTTCTGTTCTTCATCTATCTCTGAAATCCATTGTTCCACGATTGGAACCAGCACTGACAGACCGTCAGCTACAACAGTTGCCATCAATTGCTGAGGATATTCTTCAATATCAGTGATAAAAAAAGTTCTGTTAGTCGAATTATCCACCAAAGTAAAACCATTGATATGGTCAAATGTGGTTCTCCTAAATTGTTTTAAACTTTCAGCGGAGACATCCCTGATATTTAGAAAAATTTCCTCACCGTTCCAGGATTTTATTATTTCAGGCGAATTAAACTCTTCGAGTTTCATCAGACAACTTTCATCTTCATATTCAAAAGATTCAATAAAAAATGGGACATGAAGTCCATTGACTTTGAGGAAAACTGCTTTAGCTTTTGAAATGTCTTCCAAAAATGCAGTTTCTATCCGGGCCAGTAATAAACCGTTTTGCCTGAAAGGCTTCAGAATTTCTCCTATTGCCAGATAATTATTGATAAACTGCATAAATTATTTAGAATTGATTGTGGTTACATTTATTTTGCTTCGCCCTCGACAAAGCTCACAAGGCTCTTTTTCATTATAAAGCCTTCCTCTGCTTTGACTTCCCATGAAGCTGCAGATTCAGATTTCTGAGTATCCAAAATCCACATCTCCTTATAAACCAGACCAAAATCTTTTGCATACTTTTCAATACTGAATCGTTTGGAAATCTTGTTTTCAACATCAGCCTGGAGTACGGTGGTTACGTTTTGATAAACATTTCCTTCCAAAGTGAGGCTTTCATCCACTCCAGAATATTTATATTTCCCCCAGTTTTGATACATTTTTATGGGTTCACCCGCGATTCGGACTACGATATCACTTGGAAAAAAGATATTTCCTTCCCATGTTTTATTCAAGGTTACAGGAAAAGTGAGTTTCAGGAATTTCAGATTGTTTTCAGTTTTGTAAGCCACTTTATCGTTTTTAGAAGCGCTCCAGATTGAAATGACTTCCCAGCCGCCGCCATCGAGACCTCTGGTGGATCTTTCAATCCTGAATACATCATCGCCGGTTTCATCGGTGTATTTGTCCGTGATGGTTTCTTTGATAAATTGAGAAACTGAATCAATTACCAAACCCTGATTATCAAAAACAATTGAGTCCACACGATAAATCCAGGTATTGCCAACAGTAAGAGGAAAATATTTCGGGCCATCCAGATTTCCCTGATAATCTTCGAGTTCCGGAGTACACGAAACAAATAAAATCAGAAGAGAAAAAGAAAATAAAATAATTTTTTGCAAATTCAACATGATTTTCAAAAATTTATACTTTATAAAAATAACTAATTTTACGCTTTGGATCTCAATAAAACGCTTTATGTCAGCACTTTAAACAA
>DDTL01000116.1 GCA_002344345.1 Saprospiraceae bacterium UBA2365 | reverse complement strand
AAAAATATATATTTATTAATATTTAATTTATTTAATGTAATCAACTTATATGGACAGGTAAGCTTTGCACCGATAAAGTTTTTGGAATCTGACCCGATATGGACCTATATCTCTACGGACAGTTCGTTGATTGGGAATGGAATTTTTGATGGCGAAAATCATTTTTCGTATTATAATAATTACAGGGAGTATTGCCTCAGGGATAAAGATTTTTTGTATATGTTCAACTCAACGCAAATAAAATGTTATCAGGAAGGAGGTTTTATTGTTAAAATTGACCTAATAACCGGAAAACCTATTTGGTGGGCAACCATTGATTTAAGAACTGAAGAGAAGCAAGAGTTTTTAGAGGATATGTACTTAGCAGAAGGAATGCTTCATGTAGTAACAGCTAGAAGAATTGCTGATCCTGAATATTTCCCTGATGGTTTTAGTTCTCAATGGAATTGGTTGGGAGACAGTTCATTGATCAGTGTAAGAAAGTATGATTCAGAAAGTGGTATGTTAGTTGGCCATATTCGGGGAGATCCATCAAATACAAATTTGCTTCGCATTAAGAATTCAATCGCCACTTCAAGACAATTGTATGGACTGAAAGATGGCACATTTTTTTATAATGAAATTGTGACACCTGGAATTTTAAGTGAAGAGACGGAAAGTTGGTACAACCAATACAAAATAGACGAATTGGGGAATATCCTGGAAAATGAAAAAAGAGATACCATTCGGTTTGAAAAGGAAGTAGATTCGGTGAATATCAACAGAGTTGGTCAATCAAATATTAACAGGATAAAAAGGATTAGTATAGATTCACTGATCACGATACAATACTGGATAAATAACTTTGATCAGAATTTCGATAAACAACCAAGCCTGGTTATATATGATCAACATCTGGACAAAGTTAAAAATTTGAAACTGGATGAGGCAATAGAAGGGATAAATTTTAAGACCTTAAGGCTTGGAGGTGCAAATCATAACTATATACTACTACATGCACCTATATGGGAACAGGATCTATATGATACGCTGGCACCATTGTGGGAGTTTCTAGTGTTTGATTATGAAGGTAACCTGGTAAGGAGGTTCAATAATGAGCCGGAAGAATACAGGCATCATTATATGATATTTCATTATCTGGAGGATGAAGGAGAGTTTTTGATGGCGGTTCAGGCCCATTATCTCGAGGGGCCAGGCATCAAATTCTATAAAACAAAGCCGGGCGGTGGTCTGCAGTTCCTGAAAAAACTTACGTACGATTATAATGAGCATGTTTTGGTATTCAGATACCTGGATGTCCTGGATAATGGCGATTTGCTGATACAAGGCAACAATAGGGCGCCTGATCCTTCTACGCCAAATGGGATTGGGTATGCTGGAGACTGGCCTACCCTGATGCGATTCAGGGCAGAAGATGTCGGGCTTTCTGCGGATAAAGGTCCGGTCGAAAAGCTTCAGTATGTACATATTTACCCAAATCCGGTCAGGACATACTTAAACTTGGACAGTTTAAAGGCAGAAAATGTCATATTGAGGATCTATGATCTGACCGGAAGACAGGTGATGTCCCATCCTGCGGGATTTGCGGGTCAAAGGTTTTTGAAAATGGATGTGAGCAGTTTAGGTGCCGGATTTTATATACTAAAAGTATTTGATGCACAAGGTAAATTACTGGGCAGCAATAAGTTTATCAAAGTAGAATAGGATGGAATGTGACATTCATACCCGATTATACAGGCAGTCGATGGTGGCTGACTGTGTTTTAGATTTCGCCATAGATGGTGTTTTAAATCAACTATTCCATGATAATAACATCGAAAATGTGTTGTTTATGAGAATCCCAACAGTGACAGACGGAGGGGAAATATTGCGGGAGTAATCACCAATAACTGCGAGAAAAACACATGCAACGACGAATGGCTCGAAAACTTATATCATTTAATCTTTTTCGACCTTATCTATCCATGTTTGTAGTACTGATCCGCGTGTATAGATTCTTGGTGGACACCCGGGCATCGATCTATAAAAATCAAATATTGATACGTGCTTCATGTTATTTCTCCCTGTTTTTATCGAATCAAAACCCTGTTTTATCTAAATAAAACAAGCGTTTGGGATCGCATATATTACATTTGAAGTCTAATAACAGCATTATGGCAGAAAAGATCATCGAATTGACAGATATCAACAAAACGTATATCATGGGTACTGAAAAAATTCAGGCACTCAGATCCATTACACTCGATATTTTCAGAAACGAATATGTAGCACTGATGGGTCCGTCAGGTTCGGGAAAATCCACCCTGATGAACATACTGGGATGCCTGGATACACCGACTTCAGGGGAATATAAACTCAGTGGCCAGGCTGTCAGCAAAATGACCAGCAATGAACTTGCAGCTGTCAGAAATAAAGAGATCGGTTTTGTGTTTCAGACTTTCAACCTGCTTCCAAGAATGTCTTCATGGGAAAATGTTGCCTTGCCTCTGCTGTATGCAGGTTATAGCAAAAAAGCCAGGCTTGAGAAAGCAGCATTTGCACTCGAATCTGTCGGGCTTCAGGACAGGATGACACACAAACCCAATGAACTATCCGGCGGGCAGCGTCAACGTGTAGCCATTGCCAGGGCCCTGGTCAACAACCCGGCGATCATTTTGGCAGATGAACCTACCGGCAACCTGGATTCCAAAACTTCCTATGAGATCATGGCTATCTTTGAAGAAATTCACAATCAGGGGAATACTGTCATTTTGGTAACCCACGAATCCGATATTGCTCAATATACGCACCGGATCATCCGCCTTCTTGATGGATTGATCGAATTCGATAAGCCTAATGACCACATCCTCAAAATTGAAAACAAACCTGTATTTGAATCAATAGATTGATATTCAATTGTATAGGCATGCTTAATTAAATAAATACTTTAATTATTTGTATTTATATGATTGAAAACCAATTAAATGTAATTGTTTTACTTGCTCCTTGTTTCTTTTAACCTCCGAATAATACATTGATTTAAATCATGTTATTAGTTTCTGATATTCAGTGAATGGAAAAAAAGGACATGACCTTAAAATTCAGAAAATCAATTGATTGCAATAATTTGTATTATACCTGAGCATAGAAAGAGATCTTTCTGATTTGTTGCGAGTTTATTTTGCTACCTGTCCTTTTACATTTTATCGTGTAATTCTTTAAGATTCATTATTTTTGCATGCTGAGTATGAATTTAGTATATTTAAAAGGTAAAATAATGACAAAAACTTTAATGCTGTTTTGTATGGTCATATTGGCAACCATTGCCAACGCCCAAAAAATGGATGCTTATAAATTGTACGATGCCAGAGGTAGGCAGGTGAAATTTGAGAGAATGCTCAATGTCCTGAGCCAGTCTGATGTGGTTTTATTTGGAGAATTGCATAATAACCCCGTTTGTCATTGGATGCAGCTTGAGTTGAGCAAAGGTATATTTGAAAAAAATGGCTCATTGATCATGGGCGGTGAAATGTTTGAATCTGACAACCAATTGCTTATAGATGAGTATTTCGCGGGATTGATCAGACAAAGAAATTTCGAGGAAGAAATGCGCCTTTGGCCTAATTATAAAACAGATTATAAACCAATGCTGGAATTTGCCAAAGATAAAAACATCAGATTCGTAGCTACCAATATTCCAAGGCGTTATGCAGCACTCGTCAATCAAAATGGCTTTGAAGGTCTGAACGAGTTGAGCGATGAAGCTAAAAGATTTTTGCCAATTTTGCCTGTTCCGTATGATCCTGAAGCACCGAATTACAGGGAGATGTCTGAAATGGACATGGGTGGAGGCCACGGAAAAGGGGGTGTGCCACCTAACATGGTCAAAGCACAAGCCATCAAAGATGCCACTATGGCTTATTTTATCAGTAAGAATTTTGAAAAGGACAAGGTTTTTATCCATTTTCAGGGTGATTTTCATTCAAAAAATCATGGAGCGATCGTTTGGTATCTTCAGCAATACAACCCAAGGTTAAAGGTCAGCACCATCTCTACAGTCGAAGCTGAAGATCTTGAATTCAGGGATGAATATAAACCTCTGGCAGATTTCATTCTGGTTATACCGGAAAGTATGACCAAAACGCATTGATAATCAATTGTTAATGATTATCAAAACTGATATTGAATTTTCTCATTCTTAGAATTTCCTCACCATGTCCAGGTTGATATTTTTTGTATTCATTACGTTGGCGTCATTTGTTATAAAAGCTCAGGACGGTACTTCGTTGAAACATGTACTCAAAGTACAGATCATTCCCGAAAAATCATATATTTCTGTTACTGACCAGATATCTTTCCCTTCAACCGGGGATCAAGTATTTTTTACGCTCAACAGTGAGCTGAAGTTGACTGGCTGGAGCAAACACGTGACCATTCAAAAGCTGAATACGTTGGTGGAAAGCAAGGATATTGGTATGGACAGAGACGATGCAGGATCTTCCAAAACAGGACTACTTTTGAGTAATTATCGGGTTGTTTTTAATGATCTGACCACCGGATTTTCAGATTTCACGATACAATATGAAGGAATAATAAGTTCACCGATCGAACAATCTGAGGAAAATTATCAGCGTGGTTTCAGCGAATCTCCGGGTATCATTGATACGATGGGCGTTTATCTGGCCGGTTCCAGTCATTGGATTCCCGGATTTGAGACTCCATTGATGCAGTTCAGTATGACGACCGAACTTCCGGCACCCTGGAAAACCGTTTCCCAGGGTAAACGGTTGATGTCTTCCGTTTCCGGCACCCACAACATTGAAATCTGGGAAGAAAACATGCCTCAGGAAGAGATCTTTCTGATTGCTGCTAAATTCCATGAGTACAGCTTCCAGGCTGGAAATGTTGCAGCAATGGCATTTTTAAGGTCACCGGATGAAGCTTTGGCCAATAAATATTTGGAAACAACCGCTCAATACCTTGAAATGTATCGTCAGTTGGTTGGTCCTTTCCCATATTCCAAGTTTGCTTTGGTTGAAAATTTTTGGGAAACAGGTTATGGTATGCCTTCTTTTACCCTGTTAGGTGAAAAAGTAATCCGTTTTCCCTTCATATTGCATTCTTCCTATCCGCATGAATTGCTCCACAACTGGTGGGGCAACAGCGTGTATGTCGATTTTGAATCGGGCAACTGGTGCGAAGGGATCACAGCTTATATGGCGGATCATCTGATCAAGGAGCAAAGAGGGCAAGGAGCTGAGTACAGGCGGTCTACCCTTCAAAAATATACAGATTATGTTACGGCGGACAATGATTTTCCATTAAATGCTTTTTTAAGCAGACACAATGCAGCTTCAGAAGCAGTGGGTTATGGCAAATCAAGTATGATGTTCCACATGCTCAGGTTGATGCTGGGCGACGAAATTTTTGTAAAAGCTTTTCAGCATTTTAACAGAGAAAATGCTTTCAGGAAAGCTTCATTCGGGGACATACAAAAGTCGTTTGAAAAAGTTGCAGACATGGATCTCAGTGAGTTTTTTGACCAATGGGTGAACAGAACAGGGGCGCCAAAACTCAGTATTCAGGATGTGACGTTCAATGACCGGGAAGTCAGGTTTTCATTGCTTCAGGAACAGAAAGGCGAGCCATTCAGCCTCGAAGTCCCTGTGTTGATCCACACTACGGATGGTTTGGTCTTTCACAAAGCGCTGATGTACCAAAAATTTCAGCATTATACTATAAAATTAGCGTCATCATCTTTTAAAATTGAGGTAGATCCCTATTTTGACCTGTTCAGAATACTGGATCCACTCGAAGTACCTGCCAGCTTATCAAAAGCGTATGGCGCCAAAGAAACACTGGTCATTTTACCTGAGGAAGTGGATGCCAAAAGATTGGCTTATTATACACAGTTCATCGAAAACTGGAAAAGTGGCAATTCAGGAATTTTTACAATTGTAAAAGATGGAGCTTTAAAAGATTTACCTGCAGATAAAACTATTTGGATTCTTGATAATAAAAATCGATTTGCCAATACATTTTATGCTTCACTTGAAGGCCATCCGGTCGTTAAGGAAAAAGACCAGCTCAGCATTTTTGGCCAAAAAATAGATCATTCTAAACAAAGTTCCATCATCACTTCGATGCATCCGGCTAATCCGGATGAAGTACTCGTTTTTTTCAATATTCATGATGAAAAAGCTATAGCGGGACTTAACCGGAAATTACCTCATTATGGCAAGTATTCCTTTTTGGCTTTTGAGGGTGACGAACCGGAAAATGTGGTCAAAGGAAATTGGGAAGTGATCAATAGCCCTTTGACTAAAAAGGAGATTTTGGGCGGGAATTCGGAGAATAAAACCAATCCGTTAGATGAAAAAACGGCTCAATACATACACAGATCAGCTCTTGCTGAGCTTGCACCTGTCTTTTCAGCTGAGAGAATGATGAATGATGTGGCTTACCTCGCTTCTGCAGACATGCAAGGTCGTGGTTTGGGTACTTCAGAACTGCAAATTGCTGCTGAATATATTCAGACAGCATTTGCAAAAGCCGGTTTAAAACCAGGATTGGACGGACAAAGTTATTTTCAGTCATGGACTCAGTCTTTTGAAGGAAAAGGCACACTGAACCTGAATAATGTGATCGGGTTATTGCCCGGATCGGATCCGGGACTAGCCGATCAACCGGTGGTGATCTCCGCACATTATGACCATCTGGGTTTTGGCTGGCCGGACGTAAGACCCGGAAATGAAGGAAAAATTCATTTTGGAGCGGATGATAATGCAAGTGGTGTAGCAGTTTTGATGGAAATTGCGAGGACTGTTGCCTCAAATTACCAGGGATCAAGACCTGTATTATTTGTAGCATTTACTGGTGAAGAAGCAGACTTGGCCGGTTCAAGGTATTTTGTTAAAAATTATCAGATCAATGGCGTTAAACCAAACTACTTTGCAAACCTGAATATGGATACCAATGGCAGGTTGTTTGATAATCCATTGCTGGTGTTGGGAGGGAATTCAGCCAGGGAGTGGCGTTTTATATTTATGGGAACAGAATATGTGACAGGAATAAAAACTGAATTGTCACTCCAGGATATTACTTCAAGCGATCAGTCAGCTTTTCATGAAATAACAGTTCCTGCCGTTCAATTGTTTTCAGGCGCTCACGAAGATTATCACAGACCTTCCGATGTGGTGGAGAAACTGGATCCGGCTGGATTGGTCAAAGTTGCAACAGTTGCCAAAGAAGTATTGATCTATCTGGGATCGAGGTTAGATCCAATGCCATTTACCGGTCATCCAACAGGACATCCCGGGCTGGAACCTAAAGACAAACCGGCAGGAGAAAGACGCGCTTCAACTGGTACCATGCCGGATTTTGCCTACAATGGAAGTGGTGTCCGGGTAGGCGCTATCACTGAGGGCGGACCAGCCTCAAAAGCAGGTTTGCTGGTTGGCGATGTGATTGTAGCTATGAATGATGTTCCTGTTAAAAGTCTGAAAGCATACTCCGATGAACTCAAAAAATTTGTTCCAGGGGATAAAGTCAGATTGGAAGTGATCAGGGATGACCAGAAGTTCCTTTTTGAGTTGGAACTTGGTGCAAGATGAAGCAATGGTATAATGATCTAATGATCTGATTTTCTAATGATCTGATGATCTAATGATCTGATGATCTGATGATCAGATGATCAGATCATTGTCAGCAATTCATGATAAAGCCGTTCCATGGGAAGACCCATAACATTGGTGTAACTGCCTTCGATGGAATTGATTTTGCAAAGCCCAAGCCATTCCTGTATTCCGTAACTTCCTGCTTTATCAAAGGGTTCAAACCACTTGATATAATAATCAATTTCTTCTGCAGTCATGGAATTGACTTCAACCATTGTCTGGCAAGAAAAAGTGTGGGAGCTGTTTTGACTAAGCAGGCAAACCCCCGTGATCACATGATGTTGCTGACCTGCGATCATGCTCAACATGGTTTTAGCTTCATTCACAGATTTCGGTTTTCCAAGTATTTGATTTTCAAGGACTACTATGCTGTCTGCCGTTATGATGATCCTGTTTTGTGGGATTGGGTGACTGAGGAAAACAGCAGATTTTTGTTTTGCAAGGAAGACTGCAACTTCTGCAACGGGCATATCTTCAGGAAAAGATTCATCCGCATCAGGAACCATGACGGTGAATTTAAATCCTGCTTCTTCCATCAGAGCTTTCCTTCTGGGAGATCCGGAACCAAGTATAATATCATATTTGTCAAACCAATACATAGATCATTTATTAAAATGTATAAGGGAAAATATTAGAATATAGATCAGTCCAGCCAGCATGAAGTACTTAATACCCCGGCTGACCCCTGCAAAGTCAGTTTTCTCCTGTGATAAGGACAACCTTTTGGTCAGCCGAACCAAAGTAATGATCAGGATAAGCGGGTAAGTCCACAAAACCATATTGCCATTGAATGACATCATAGCCCAGATTATCAGGGAAATACACAGTAAAACCGATGTCACCACAGCAATTCGTTTACTTTTAGGAATCCCAAATGCCACAGCAGTACTGTTGATGCCAAATGACTTGTCGCCTTCCATGTCTTCCATATCTTTGACGATTTCCCTCAACAGGGAGGAAATGAATGCAAAAATGGAATAAGCTATGATCCATCTCACTAAAATGCTTTTATCCGGATCTTCCAATCCGCTGATTTCATTTTGGAAAAAAATAAGGAAAATTCCAGGAACCAGGGCTGATAAGATAGCGATCAAAATATTACCTAAAAGGGGAATACCCTTTAATTTAAGCGAATAAAATGCCAAACCTGTACTCAATATCGGCTGAATTAGCACAAAACATATTCTTTGATCAAAGATATCTATTAATACACCCAGCAAAAAACCCGACAACAAGCTAAAATAATAGAGTTGCAAGGTATTTTTTTTGCTGAGGGATTTGCCAACAATTAGTTTTTCGGGTTTATTGAAAGAATCTGGTCCAGTATCCATCAGGTCGTTGATCAGGTATCCACCTGCAGCAATCAATGCTGTGAATCCATATAAAAGCAGAAAATCGGCATAATAAGAGGGAATGGATAAATGGTGTTTTTTCAAAACGGGCAAGAAAAGACCAAAAAATATCAACGCCTGAGTCAGCAGGATGATCAGCAGATTGCGAAATCTTATCAGTTGAAGAAGAACTCCCATTTTTGGCTCAATATGGCCAGTTTTTTTGGGATTTCAAAACTTTTTCTATCAAATCTCTGACACAACCTTGGCCTCCGGGTTTGGGTGAAATATAATCGCAATGTTCCAGTACTTCAGGTGCTGCATCATTGGGACAGGCAGAAAGAAAAACCTCTTTCAGTACAGGCAGATCAGGGAGATCATCTCCACAATAAAGCACACTTTCAGGAAGGATGTTTTTGCGGGTAATGTATTCGCGAAAAACAGGTAATTTATGGTTGATACCGGTATGTATTTCATCCACGCCCAATGCCTCCAACCTTCCTAAAATACCTGATTGGGTACCTCCGGTTATAATACAGATCCTGTATCCCATTTCAATTGCCAACCTGATAGCAAAACCATCCTTTGCAGACATTTGCCTGACTAACTCTCCGCTCTCCAACATCAATACGGTACCATTGGTAAAAACACCATCCACATCGAATATCAATGTCTTTATCTCTGAAAATTTTTCTGAAAGATCCATCTTATGCGTTTATTGCGGGCGCAAAAATACGAACTATCCCATCATGTAGTACCGGATAATAAGTTATTTTTATCTGATTATTATACTAAGGTATTGTATTTAAGT
>DDTL01000167.1 GCA_002344345.1 Saprospiraceae bacterium UBA2365 | reverse complement strand
TTATATTATAATTTAATATGTAATTTTGCTTAATATCTGCCTGATTTTAGGAAAATTAGAGCAGACGCATAGTCAATTTCGACTTGATTTAACTTTAAATGATTCAGCTTTCAACTTTTTAAATATAAATTCACAGACATGGTCACCAGGTATTTAGCATTGGCATTCTTTCAAATCTTAATGATCTCAGGCATCTCTGGACAGATGATAGATGAAAATGTTACCAGATATGGTAATGAATGGATTGATTACAATAAAGTTTACTACAAAATTCCGGTTTCAGAAGATGGTATTTACAAAATTTCATATCAGGAACTGTCTGAGGCGGGAATTCCGGCTTCCGAACTGAGAGGAACAGATTTCAGACTCTACCTAAGAGGTGAAGAAATTACACTCTTTACAAGCACAGATCAATTATATTCGCAGGAAGATTACATATTGTTTTTTGGCAAAAGAAACAAAGGAGAATTGGATGGCTATATGTACGATGAAAGAGAAAGCCAACTCAATCCGGAGTACTCACTTTTTACTGATACATCTATGTATTTCCTGACAATATATCCCGGAACCATTAACAAAAGGTTCCGTTATATAGAAAACGACCTGGGTGGAAATTTGCCGTTTAAAGAAGATTATTATTGGCATAAGCAGGAAAAAGTCAATTTTTCAGATCATTTTAAACCCACTCATGATGGTACCAATAATGTAACATACTCTTATCTCGACATGCCGGAAGGTTATTCGTCACCCATGCAGCAATCCAATGAATTCAGTTTGCCCGTAAGCAATTTCCACAATTCTTTTGAGAACGCCAAACTTCAATTCAGGTTAGCAACCAGTATTTCTGCACATAAAACAGATATATTGATCAATGGCAATCTTTCTGAAACTGTTATTGCCAATGGATACTCGGTAACCGATCATATAATTGAAATAGAACCGGGTAAAATCCAGCCAACCATGACGATCAGGTTCGAAGGAAATGACAACACGACAGCGATCATTGACAGGAACTCTATTCCGATAATCTCACTCAGCTATCCGCGTGAATTCGTTTTTACAGATGCTGATTATATCTCATTCAACCTTGAAACTTCATTGTTCAAACGTTTCTTTGAAATCCCTCAACTAAATCTGAATCAATCCAATGCGTTTCTTTTAGATCTTGCCAATGAATATTTCCTCATACCTGAATATGATGTTGTCACTGAATTGACAAGATTTTTGCTTCCTCCTTCCCAAAAAGAAAATCAGGTAGTTATTTTTAACTCAACTACCGGAATAAAATCAGCTCAAATTATTGAATCAAGGACTTTTACCGACATCAGTGATATCAATGTGAATTATTTAATCATAACTCATCCGGCGTTACTGGATGATGGAGCCGGTAACAATTTTGTTGAAGACTATGCCAACTATCGGAGTTCGTTGGCCGGAGGCAACTACACGACGCATACGGTATATATTCAGGACATATATGACCAGTTTGGTTATGGAATTGCCAGACATTCACAATCTTTGAACAATTTCAGTAATTATGTCCGGGAACGATGGTCAAACCTGAAATATTTGTTCATTATAGGTAAAGGTCGTGATTATGTGGAAACACGTACAAAAACCCAATTGGAAGATCCGAAAAATCAATTTTATATTCCGACTTTTGGGTACCATGGAGCGGATGGGTTGATCGCAGCAAAAAGCGGAACAAATGCACCTGCGGTATCTATTGGCAGAATAGCGGTCAGAACTCCGGATCAGATCCGGGAATATCTTACAAAAGTTCAGACACATGAAGACAATTTAAATTATGCACAAACCATAGATGAAAAAGCATGGATGAAAAAAGTGATCCATTTGGCGGGAGGTTCCGGTAATGAAAGCGATGTTTTGAAAAGTTACCTGGACCAAATGGCAGACGTGATTGAAAACAATTGTTTTGGTGCAAATGTGGTCACTTACGGCCGTACCAGCGGAACAGCGACAGAAGCCGTCACAGATAAAATAATAAATGATATTGAAGATGGTGCCAGTATCATTACATTTTTTGGGCATTCGGGTGTATCCACTTCAGACTTTAATATCGGTGATCTTAACAATGACAAATTCCCTGTTTTCCTGAGTCTTGGTTGTTATTCAGGTGATATTCATACCAGTGTAACCACTGGACAAAGTGAAAAATTTGTTTTGTCGCCACATGGAGTGATAGCCTTTCTGGCATCCTCCGGTACTGCCTACATCACACCACAATTCATCCTTGGAAAAGATTTTTACAGCAGGCTTGGAAACGAAATGTATGGAGCTACAATTGGTGAAATTTTTAAAGATATTTTAGCGCAAAACAATACCAATACCAGCAGACCCATCCAGACGCTAACTCAACAGTTTACCATACACGGCGATCCTGCAGTCAGAATACAACCACATGCCGGACCGGATTTTACCTTTGATTATTCAACCATCCGGATTGAACCAGCAGTAATCAATTCCAATGAAGATCATTTTGTTTTTTCGGTTGATATGATCAATCTTGGACGTTGTTCGACTCAGGATTCCCTGGACATAAAAATACTTAGAAAATATCCTGGCGGCATAATTGATACATTGATCCACCGTGTTCCGAGTCCAAAATACAGACACAAAGTTGAATTGACTTTACCCACCGGAAAGGATGCGGGTGTAGGTCTGAACAGCCTACATTTGACCCTGGATTATAATAATGTCATCGAAGAATTGCCCGCTCCTGCTGCAGAAGAAAATAATATCCTGATTAGTGATTTAGGGTTTGAAGGATATGATTTTTTTATAATCAGTACAGGGGCCAAGCCAGTCTATCCGCCTGAATTTGGGATTGTGAGTTCTGAGGATGTAAAATTGCTGGCATCGACTTTTAATTATTTTAGTCCCAGGCAAGAATTTGTTTTTCAGATTGATACAACAGAATTGTTCAACAGTCCCTTTTTAAAACAACATAAAGCCGCTTATGATGGTGGAATTCTGGAATGGGCACCAGGCGTCAATTTAGTAGAAAACAGTGTATACTACTGGAGAGTCAGTCCGGATAGCTCATCCACCGGACTTGGATATATCTGGGCAGGAAGTTCCTTTGTTTATTTACCGGGAAGCTCTGAAGGTTGGAATCAAAGCCATTTGTATCAGTATCTCAAGGATGAATTCAATACAATGGAAATGGATGGATGGGAATTTGATTTCGGGAAAATAGGAGTAGGACTTGATTTTAAAATAAGTAAGTATAATCCCACTCAGCCTAGGATGGTTTTTGTAAATGGACAAAGTTTTGGTAGTTTAAGCCCAAGTGCACATAGGCCCCTTATCAATATTATAGCATGGGGGCCTAAAAATCATTTTTATAATAGAACATTAGTCGGGTTTGGGTCCATTTCCCACTCAAATTTAGGATTCACGTTTAAACCCCAAAATGGCATTTCTCAAAGAGAGGGTATGATTAATATGTTGGAAGCGGCACCTGACTCTTCAATTGTTTGTTTTTACACGTACCTGGATGATAGTCCTAATAAAAGTTTAAAGCCCGAAGAATGGGCACAAGATTCAATTTCGTTAGGAAAAAATGTGTTCAGTGTTTTAGAAAGCTTTGGTGCAAAAGACATAAGAAAGATGGTTACCAAAGGGACAGTTCCATATTTATTCATTTTTAAAAAAGGAGGAAAAGCATTAACTGAGTTAATAGGAAAAGATTTTGATGATCTATTAGAAGCTTCGCAATTTACTACTGTAAATTACACATCAGGTAATTCAACATCAACTATAATCGGTCCTTCTACACAATGGAAAAATCTTGACTGGAATGATGAGCATAAAAATCCTGAAGACAAATCATATTTATTAATTAAAAAAATAGATAGCAGCCTTTTAAATGAAGTTCTTGTTGATAGTTTAAACTCTGTTTATAATATTGATTTGAGTGAAATAAACCCCAATGAATTCCCTTTTTTAAAATTACAATACTATGCATCCGATGATGAATTTAACAGAACTCCTCCCAAATTCAATCACTGGAGAGTCCATTACAAAGGTCTTCCTGATGTAGCATTGCTTTGGGATGAAAATACTTTGTTTCACAAAGATACGCTTGGCCTCGGAGAGTCATTTATTTTCAAAGGAACCGCATTCAACAACAGTTCCGTGGATATGGATAGCCTCCTGGTAAAGTACACTGTCAGAAAAGCAAATAACACGGAAGTAGTTTATTTTAAGAAATACAAACCTTTACCGGCCAGAGATACCGTCAGGATTTCTTTTGAAATCTCCAGCCTTGATTTGACAGGCATCAATGAATTCAGGGTGGAACTGAATCCTGAAAAAAATCCCGGTGAACGATTTTATTTCAACAATATAGGTGTCAAAAGATTTTTTGTATCCTCCGACAAAGAAAACCCGCTTTTGGATGTTACTTTTGATGGCGTTCATATCATGGATGGCGACATTGTTTCATTTAAACCTGAAATCCACCTGACACTCAGGGATGAAAATGAGTTCGTCCTGCTCAATGACCCAACCATTTTTACCAAAATCAGCGTGGTACATCCAGATGGCGTTACACAGAATATCCCGTTAGACAGTGATCTCCTGGAATTTAAGCCTGCCACCAGTACATCAGAAAATGTGGCAAAAATGATTTTTAAACCTACTTTTGAAAAAACAGGAGAATATAAACTTCTGGCTCAGGCAAGAGATCAGGCAAATAACCAGGCAGGAGAGAATGAATATACGGTCAGGTTCCGGGTCATCACCGATGAACAGATCTCAAATGTTTACAATTATCCCAATCCATTTAGTTCAAGTACTCAATTTATTTTCACACTGACCGGCCACCAGATTCCGGATCAATTGACCATCAGGATCATGACCATCAGCGGAAAAGTAGTCAAAGAGATAGATAAATCTGAATTAGGTCCTTTGGTAATTGGTCAGAATATCACGGAATATAAATGGGACGGAAAAGATGATTATGGTCAAATCCTGGCAAACGGAGTATATCTCTATCAGGTAAAAGTGAAAGACAGTAGTGGGGAGGATTATAAAATACTGGACAATGGCGAAACAGACCAGAAGTTTTTCAAGAAAGGCTGGGGAAAATTGGTAATTTTAAGGTGATGATCTTTCAAAAACAATTTTACCTGAATTTTATGCATTAATACAGGCTTTTTTACCAAAAGACAGCTATGAAATATTTGAACATAAAGGACATTCAAAAGGCTTTTGAACGAATTCATGGCTTTGTTCACAAAACTCCTGTGATCCAATCACATTTACTTAATGATTGGCTGGGACACGAATTTTTTTTTAAAGTGGAAGCTTTTCAAAAAATTGGCGCATTTAAATCAAGAGGAGCATGTAACACCATCGCCTGGTTAATTGAAAATAATAACAAACCAAAACATATTGTTGCTAACAGTTCTGGTAATCACGCTCAGGCAGTAGCCTGGGCGGCAGGCAGATATAATATCCCTTCCACCATTTTTATGCCCGAAAATGCCTCCAAAATAAAGATCCAGGCTACCAGATCACTGGGCGCTGAGGTTGATTTGAGTGAAACAAGAGATATCTCAGATCAAAGGGTCCGTTTTGCTGCGCAAGAAAAAGATACTTATTGGATCCATCCATTCAATCATGAACAGGTTATTTGTGGACAGGGAACAGCAGCTTATGAAGCGTTGAAGGAAAAAGAGGATATTGATTGCATCTTTGCTCCCTGCGGTGGAGGTGGCCTGTTATCCGGCACATTGATAGCTACACGGGGTTTATCTGCCAAAACAAAGGTGATCGGAGCAGAACCACTCAACGCCAATGACGCCGCCATTTCATTGCGAAATAAATCCATTTATAAACTCACTGAGACCCCGAAGACTATTGCTGACGGGGCAATGACCCTGGCTGTCGGAAATATTACCTGGGAATATCTTCAGCAACTGGATGAATTATATGAAATTGAAGAAGAAAAGATCCTTTATTGGACACAATGGTTATCACATCTCTTAAAAGTTGTGGTAGAACCAACCAGCGCTATGGCTATGGAGGCAGCCTTAAAATGGCTCTCAGCCAAAAAAACCAAGCAAAGAATGATGATCATACTTTCAGGAGGAAATATTGATAGGGAAACCTATATGAAAATCTGGAAAACAAATTACCTTGAGCACCTGCCTGATATTCATAATTGATATCAGGTTGATAATTTTCTTGACTTAGGGAATAACTAAAAAAGTATTTATGAAATTTTTATTTCTTTTATCGTTCATTTTAACATTGGGGTTACAGAATACATTTGCCCAGGGATTTAACCGTGAAACTCTGGAACTGGCAGCATTAATGGAGGGAAATTTCAATACTAAAAACCAATCTCTCATAGATTCGGGCTATTTTGATATCAGATTGCACATGAAAAGGATCTGGCCCGAACGGGAAGATGCTGTTTGGTTATATGTTGAACAATCAGCTGCTTCAAGCCCAGATAAACCATATCGTCAGAGGATTTACAGACTCATAAATATGGAATACAATCTATTTGAAAGTGCTATTTTTGAACTTCCGGAACCTCTCAGGTTTGTCGGTGAATGGAAATCACCTAATGCAGGAAAATCAATTGATCCTGAAATTCTGATCCCTTTGGAAGGGTGTGCCGTATATTTAAAAAAAGTAGGTGAACAAATGTATTGTGGTTCAACTGTTGCGGATAATTGTCTGACTGACTGGCGCGGAGCAAAATATGTAAGTTCAATCGTTACAGTGCTAAAAAACGGCTTGATCACCTGGGACCGAGGTTTTGACGAAAATAATAATTATTTATGGGGTGCTGAAAAAGCCGGGTATTTTTTTGAAAGGGAATAATTCAAACTCTGAAGAGTCTTTAATCCTATGTATAAATTAACCAGTATCCATTGGTTAGGCGCTTAGGAGCCAAAACTAACCAACAAGTTGTTCGTTTTTGGAGTGTGTTAGTCCATTTTTTCTGTTAAAATTACCGCAAAGTGGCCTTTTTTGGGGGTAAGCCCCAAAAACTTAGTGTCTTGAATATAGAATTCGTGCATTATTTGGCAGAACTTTGACGAATTTTGATCTTAGAAATAATGCCTCACAGAATATTTACCCCTAGGATAAATATCCAACGGGGTCGAACCCCCATACGGGCAAGCAAAGGATTAACGGTTTTAGATTTTAGAATTAAAATGTCAGATCTGAAATCTTTCATCGGTGTTTTTTGCCTGCCCGTATGGGCCTGCCCGT
>DDTL01000194.1 GCA_002344345.1 Saprospiraceae bacterium UBA2365 | reverse complement strand
AAAGAAGGATTTCCTTTTTACTTACAAAGATCATGATAAGAATAATATTTCTGCTGATTGGAAATTTTGGAAAAGTAAACTAAATAGCAATAATGGTAAAATACCTTTATTCTTTACTGAAGAAAATGGAGAAATAAAACATTTTGGATTGTCATATATGTACAAATTACCTTACAAAAATTCTATTCATGAAACTAAAACATTTCAAAAAGGGGAAACTGAATTAAACATTGTAAGATGTATTTTTGGCGATACCGGCGTAGTGAATTTAAAAGGACGAGTTTTTATTTCACATGCTAAATGCATGAGTTCAACGGAATTAGGACTGAAAAAAGAAATTCTTGCATCCCCCAAAGCATCATATTTACCGTTTTACATAAAACAAAAAGAAGGTAAAAATGGGGATTATAAATATTTGAGTTATGAAGATGAAGTAGAAATTTCAGGTTATAAAAGATATCCGGTACACTCTTCAAAAAAAGAGTTTAACCGTGAATTTCAGGGAAATTATGATAATCGACAATTAGAAAATGCCAAAGTCTTTTCCTTTTTTAAGCCTCTTAATAAAAATTCACAATTTAATTGCAAAATTAGATACAACAATTTGCATCCTGTTGAGGTGGGCGCCCTTCTCTCTTCTATAACTTTTCATGGAACTTCAAATTCATGTTACCATTCTATAGGAAGTTCAAAGCCTTTTGGCTATGGCAAGGTGTCTGTTAAACTTAATAGTATTAGAAATCAATTTGGATTAAGCTTAGATTTGAATAGTTTGCTACTCAAATTTGAGAATTATATGGAAAATAGAATTGAAAATTGGTTAGATTCCGAAAGGATGAGATCTCTTTTCACTTATTCTCAGGGTTTATCTCAGATCGAATTATCTTATATGAAACTAGAAGAATTCGTGGATCTGAAAAATCAATGGGTCAAACAATATTTACAGCCAGAAAATAACACAATGGGTGTAATTTCAATTAAAAAAAAATTAGAACCACAGGAATTACTTAATATTTCAGAATTTCAAGATTTTGATAAGTTATCTATTTTTTTAAATTCAAAATTCATGGAAGTTTCAGAGTTTTCTGATCAAAATAAAGACATTATATGTGAAAAAATAAAATCAGTTTTTGAAAGTGGTCATAAGCCATCAATTAAAAAACTGACAAGTGATTATCCATGGAAAAATAATATTCCCAAATGGCTTGGTTCAGAACTGGCAAAAATACTCTTTAATGATCTTTCGAAAAATCAGGATAAGCATTAATCACATATTGCTTTTTACAAGTATAAATTAAGATCGAATATGAATTAACATTGCCATTAAAACAAAAACCCAAATAAATAGCATAATGATTCATGAACCATCAAAAAAGATTTTTAGCATATTTTGAGTTTTCTAAAGTTTTTGAAGAAGAATTTTCATTTCCTTTAATTGCCTAAAAACTAACCATTCTGATACAATATAAAAAAAATCGAAAAAGTTAAAAGAACAAATGACCAAAAAATCCTCCAATACCATTTTCGTTCCATACGTACCCAATCCATTGGACTCAACCCATGTTTTTACAAAGGATGAAAACACGGATGAATTGATCAGGAACATATTGGGAAATTCAAATAGTCAGGAAGCCATATTTGAAATGTGGTATGATTTTTTTAATATGCACCTTCCGTTTCCTTTTAATGCTTTTGCAGAATGTCCGATTAAAATTAAAAATGGAAATACCATCACTTCATGCCAATTGCCTTTGACTTTTGTGGAATTGGCGCCGCTGAACAGATGTTCTCTTGACAATATGATTTTAGTTGCCCGGAAAGAACAGGACGATTACGGAAGGTATGTTTTTTTGCAGGACATCCGTCGGGTGGAGAATAATGCGTCAGTTGAACAAATTTTATTTCCTTTTTTGTATTGGAAGTATTTTAAAGGGAAGCGGGCAAGAAAATAAAGAATAATTATTAAAATTGTAATTGTTTAGCTCAGTNNCCAAGGGTTAAAACCTCTGATTCCGGAACAAATCACGTGTCTTTTTATCAATGTACCCGCTTAATTCCATGAGACAAACAAGCTAACAAACTAATTGCTAACCACCTAAATAACTACTAAAAATTTATACATAAATCAATTATGCATTAAATAACCAAAACTTTCCCACTTGTCCCAATCCGGATCACACCTGTAGAGGGCATCACCTACCCTGTCCTGATCCGGGAATACATGAATGGAGTAAAGTGGAAAAATGAAAATTGACTGACAAAATTGAAATAAAAAAAATAAATGACTATGCAATTAGTTAGCTTGAAAAGAATAAGGACTGCACAGGTTGACTTCAGAACAGATCCTGAATCAGATTTTTTGTTGATTCGCCATTTTTGATTTATTATACTTACTGATGCATTATAGTTGTGCTTCATGCTGATAGAGTTCATGCATGTAATAGAACAGGATTTCATGATCAGAACCAAAAAAGTACATTTTTATAGACCTGAAAGTTAATGTGGTCAAATTTGACCACTTTGGAAACATATGATTATGAGTAAAATAAATACGATTGATATAAAAAATGCCATAATCTCGATTACTAAAATTGAGGAAGAGGATTACATCTGCCTGACTGATATGGCAAAAGCAAAAGAAGGTGATAACAGAGCTGCTGATGTAATCAAAAACTGGATAAGAACCCGAACCACAATTGAATTTCTTGGAACTTGGGAGACAATGTATAATCCAGACTTTAAAGTCGTCGAATTTGACCACTTTAAAATGGAAGCGGGATTGCCAACTTTTGTATTAAGTCCAAGACAATGGGCAGAAAAAACCAGAGCAATAGGGATAATTTCAAAATCGGGTCGATATGGTGGAACTTATGCACACAGAGATATTGCCTTTGAATTTGGTGCAGCCATTAGTCCAACTTTTAAGCTCTATCTGATAAAAGAATACCAGCGTTACAAGGAAATTGAAAGCAACCAATACAATCTTGAATGGAATGTAAAAAGAATTTTAAGTAAAGCAAATTATCATATACAAACAGACGCAGTTCAGAAACACATTGTGCCAGAGAAAAATTATACAAAGGATAAGGAATGGTTAATTTATACCGAGGAAGCAGATTTATTAAACGTTGCATTATTTAATTGTACTGCTAAAGACTGGCGGGACTTGAACCCGGAACAAGCAAAAAAAGAATTAAATATAAGAGACTTTGCAAGCATAAATGAATTGGCTGTACTATCCAATATTGAAAGCCTAAATGCAGAGTTGATTAAAAAAGGAATTGAAAAACCGGAAAGATTTGTACAATTGAGAGAAATGGCTGTTTATCAACTGGAAATTTTAGACAAAAAGAATTCATTAAAGGCATTGAAAAAACTTGCGGACGATATTTATATCGAAAGCCAAAGGAAGATTGACAAATAGAGCATGATTGCACAACACTGTGTATACAAATCAGTCGCAATTGTAGTATAATCAAAAGCTGTAGTATGCTATAAATTCTTAACGGGTTGATAAGTTTAAGGCTCGAAATGGCCTGTATTGTATATACTCATATTTTATAATTATCGGGTGACCGGATCAACAAGTTTGTACAAAATATATAGGGATATGAGATGATGAAACCGATTCATAACGCTGGTTAAAATCCACTGAATTTAAATGACAAATATTTCAAGATTATGATGATCAAAGATAACATTAAACCAAAAAAACTACAACTTCTCCTGCATGCGATCAAATATCACTGGCTTTTATCCGGAGGTATTTTTATTTTGGTATTCTTATTATTGGTCATTTATTGGCCAGGGTTTAGTAAATTGGGATTTAAGCAAGGTGTCTGGAGTTGGGTCGATCCTGTCGCCGGTATCATGACTTTTATTACAACATTAGTCATTTTTGGAATGCAGGCTTACAAAAACTGGGAGCAATCACTGGAAAAAAGACTGAATGTTAAATATATTTTTACCGGGGAAAAAAATGATCAGCTTTTAGCACATATAAAAGGCGCTTACCTGGCTGGGGAAAATGATACCCGAGCATGGGCACAACAACTTGGAAATCAAATCATGGGTAATCTAGATTTTGATATGAATTGGGATGATCCAAAACCTGAAGTATTAAAGGACAACTTTGGTAGATACTTTAAGGTGTACAATATAAACATTTATCTGACATCTAATCCATTGAGTACTGCCGAAGGGAAAACTAAAGCAATTTTCTTTCTACAAAGAAAATTCAAACACTCTTTAACTTCTGGAGGTCTTGAGAATCTTCCAATTATGTGGGAACGTATCGAAGTATGATGATAAAGGCTGGTTGTACTGATGATTTAAAAGGAGTTGCAGATCATAAAATCGGTGTAATAATCAATAAATACACCTCAAGAAATTTTAAGGATAAATTATTTTGACATGAACAGAAAAGTATTTATTTCATTTCTGGGAACAGGCGATTATACGCCAGTGAAATATCAGATAAACGAACTTAAGCCAATTGAATCCAAATATGTTCAAATAGCTTCCTATCAATCATTATGTAAGCATTTTTCAAACTCAGACAAAATCCTTATTTTTTCTACTCCGACTGCCTTCAAAACCAACTGGCTTGATAATGGGCACAAAGACAAAATCACCAAGGAGCCTAAATCCAATATTGGATTAAATAATTGTTTTAAAAAAATAGGTGTTCATACAGACCCCATTGAAATTCCTGAAGGAAAAAGTGAAAGTGAAATTTGGAAAATATTCCAAACTGTTTATGACCAATTAGAACATAATGATGAAGTGTACTTCGATATAACTCATAGCCTCAGATCAATTCCAATGTTGAATATGGTCCTGATCAATTATGCTAAATTACTCAAAGAAATTACTGTAAAAGGTATTTTTTATGGAGCATTCGAAGTGGAATCAGAAATAAAGCCAATTTGGGATTTGACTTCATTTTCAGAATTACAGGACTGGACATTAGCTGCTGCCGGATTTATTCATTACGGACAATCAAAAGGTATAAAAGATTTAGCCCATCAGGAAGTTATGCCAATTTTGAGAAACGGGTATGACGAAAATCTGATGATTGCAAAAGAGTTTTTTCAACTTGCAAAATCCATTGATGCTGTAACGGATGCTTTAGCTACAAATAGGGGGAATGAAATTGTTGAAGGAAAAATTTTTGAAAATTTGAAAAATAACATTGAAAATATTTCAAATATAACATTCATCCCCCCATTCAAACCCATCATAGAATTAATTGAGCAAAAAACAAGTTGGTTCAATTCCGATAAAGATATTATGAATGGCTTTAGGGCTGTGGAATGGTGCATAGAACATAATCTTCTACAACAAGGATACACTATGCTTCAGGAAAATATCTTTACTTATTATTGCCACATCGCAGGTTTGAATTATAAAAATATAAATGACAGGAAGATAGTTTCTGATGCGTTCTATGCCATTAATAATAAATTAAAAAATGATGATCCAAAGGTAAAACTGGTTCAACAACTTATTTCCTTCGAAATGGCTAAACTTTATGAATCATTAACTCAGGATAGAAATGACATCAATCATGCAGGATTTAAAAGAGCAAATAGTGCAGATAATCTAAGAAATAACCTTTTGTCGAAATGGAATAAATGTAAAATTCTTTTAAAACTTTCTCAACTATAAAATAACCCCATGCTCATCAACCTCTCCAATCATCCATTTTCTTCCTGGCCGGAAAACCAGCAGCAGGCAGCTATAAAACAATACGGTGAAGTAACGGACCTACCATTTCCTCATATTGATCCTTCGGCAGATCATGATCAGGTGCTGATGCTGGCAGAAGATCACCTGTCCAAGATCAGGAAGATGCCACCGGCTACCGTTCACCTGATGGGCGAACTGACCTTCTGCTTTATACTTGCCGGTCTGCTCAGGAAAGATGGAATACCATGTGTATCCTCTACTACACGCAGAGAAGTAGTCATGCATCATAATGTCAAAACAGCGGTTTTTGAGTTTGTTAAATTCAGACCATATTACTAAATTGACTTTTAGGTTGAATGCATCACCCTTGGAGTTTTCAGGTGAGCAAGTTTAGTAATCCTGTTTGCAAAACGAGTCCCTCTTGTTGCAAAATGAGTTCCTCTTGTTGCAAAATGAGTGCCTCTTGTTGTAAAGTGAGTTCCTCTTATTGCAAAGTGAGTGCCTCTTATTGCAAAGTGAGTGCCTCTTATTGCAAAGTGAGTTCCTCTTATTGCAAAGTGAGTGCCTCTTGTTGTAAAGTGAGTGCCTCTTGTTGCAAAGTGAGTGCCTCTTGTTGTAAAGTGAGTGCCTCTTGTTGTAAAGTGAGTGCCTCTTGTTGTAAAATGAGTGCCTCTTGTTGCAAAGTGAGTGCCTCTTGTTGTAAAGTGAGTTCCTCTTATTGCAAAGTGAGTTACTCTTGTTGTAAAATGAGTGCCTCTTGTTGTAAAGTGAGTGCCTCTTGTTGTAAAATGGGGTTCCTGAGTTTTCCGGCGAAACTGACCAGACCACAACGCCTGTCCTAAAATTCTTCCAATCCTGACATCACCTCCAGATCCTTTCCAAAACTCCTCAATTTGCTCCTGATCTCATAATTGTCATACAATTCCAATGAATAGATGCTCAATCCTGCCTGATCCGTTTCGAGCTTATGCTGGCCAGGATGTATAGGCTTGGTATCCAGATAGTCGGATAATACAGCACTTGCCCTGAACAAAATGATAACAGGTTCGGCGTTATCCGGCCTGGTGACGCCAAACATATTCCTGAACCAGGCATCATGACTAAAATCCGGCGGTAAAAAATACTCCCGGATCGATGGCTGAACATCCAGTATCCGATCCAGGGACAAATTGACAATCTCATCCATCTGGTAATGATAGCCGAAAACATACCACCTGTTGTTGTATTCCTTGATAAAAGCCGGAGAGATCACATGGGCAATCACGGCTTCATTAAAGGGTTTGTATACGATCAGGACAGGCGATTTCTTCCTGACGTACTCATAGATCACATCAAGCCATCTTTGACCGGGTTCATTGAGACTGTGCTCAAAATAGATGGCAGGTTCAAAGGATGTTTCGGATGTAATGTGAAGATATTCTCTTATACGCCAGAGTGAATCGTGGATCCTGACCAGTTTTTCGTTATTGGTTAGCTGTAAGAGCAGATGTATGGATTCCTTCAGATCACTGACCAGACCGGAAGGTAAAGCCACCTGATGTATGGTAAAACCGGGATAAGCATATTGATAACCTTCACTCCGGATGTGGATAATGGGCGCGATGTAACCCAGCACTCCCGAACGCATGGCATATATATCTCCCATGACGGTTCTGCGGCTGGGAAGCTTGTGTATACCATGAAACTCTTTCAGATCCTGTGCAATGACATGGGCCAGATCCTCCCATTCCCATTTGCGTTCCCTGTCCCTCAGGCAACGGTCTATGATATTGTAACGAATCGCTGCTAAATAATTGGCCGGCATAATTTTATATGTTGTGAATTAACCGGATCATGTATCCGAATATTGGTTGCAAAATACGTGATCACGTGCAAAAACACTGCATCCTGAAAACTATTTTTGAACAAAATGGTAGTTATTCAGGCGGTTAGCTGCTTAGTCTGTAGCCTTTTTGTCTTTTGGGGTTGAGTGAGAAAATTGAGCAAAAGACACCTGATTTGTTCCGGGATCAGAGGTTTTTACCCTTGGGATAAATCATTTGCCAATAGACATAAGACTAAAAGACTATTAGCTAAAATATTACACAAAATGTATTCACAAATCATGCAGGTATTCATCAATACATTCGGTACTTCTCTCAAAATAATAGATGGACTTTTGTCTGTCAAATTTGAAGATAAGGTCAATAAAATTCCTATCGGCAAGATCAAAACCCTTTTTCTGACCAAAAGCATCTATCTCAGCACCGATGTCATCTACGCATGCCTTGAGCAAGGGATCGACCTGCTCATCACAGACAGGACAGGCAGACCTTTGGGAAGGCTCTGGAACAACCGGTTTGGTTCCATATCCACTATCCGTAAAAGACAGTTGGATTTTGCCAAAAGTCCTGAAGTGACCGGCTGGGTGATCAATCAACTGACGGAAAAAATTGACAATCAGGTCGATCTGCTGTTTTGCTTGCTGACCCTGGGTGAACCACATGAAAAACTGATCCGGCAGACAGCAGAAAAAATGCAGGAAATTTCATCGAGGATCACCGATTGCAGGGAAGATCATCTGAATGAAGCAGCAGGCAGACTGAGAGCTCTCGAAGGTCAGGCATCCAAACAATACTTCAGTTGCGTGAATAAGCATTTGCCGTTCAGGTATCAGTTTGCCGGCCGAAGCAGGCATCCTGCCCTCGATATGGTCAATGCCATGCTCAATTACGCTTACGGAATATTATACGGCCATGTGGAATCAGCCTTGATCAAGGCTGGTCTGGATCCATTTATCGGGTTCTTTCACCGGGATGATTACAACAAACCGGTACTGACCTACGATGTGATCGAGCCTTTCAGACCATGGGCGGATTGGGTCGTATTCCATTTGTGTTTTAATGAAATACTGGAAGATGAACATTTTGACAGGGAAAAAGGAGCCTATTGGCTGGCCGGAGACGCCAAACGGTTCCTGATACAGCATTTTACGGATTTTTTTGAAGAAGTGGTGGAGTACAGGGAAAAACGATTCAGCAGGTTTGTCCATCTTGAAAGAGCAGCTCAGTTACTGAGTGCCATGATCCAGGATGAGCCAACTCCTGAAAACAAAACAACGGATACAGAAGAAGATATGAATTTGTAAAAAAATACTTTCAGGTGTAATTTATTTTTTATCAATGTTTTCCGGTTTTAATTGATTCAGAGTAGTTATTTAGGTGGTAAGATAAATAGTCTGTTAGTCTCCTTGGATTGAGTGAGTACATTGAGCAAAAGACACCTGATTAATTCTGGAAACAGAGGTTTTAAACCTATGTAAAATCATATGCTAACAGACTTTAGACTAAAAGACTTTTGTTCTAAATAATTACGATTCAGAAATATATGGAACTAACATACGGCTCGAACTGCAAAGACAACAAAACCCTGTTACAGTCCATCTCCCTTGAAGAGCTTTATGAAAAACTCGTCTCAGGAGAGGATCATAGCCTGGTCTCGCTGACCAAAAATTTAAGGTCGGTCCTGAAATACAGTACGGAAAGATACCGCGCATTAAAGACTACGCTGCCATTTTTTTCCTGTTCAGTTTTTGAACCTGCGCTGCGTTCGCTTCAGTATTTCAGGGAAGCGCACGGCCTGGTCATCGATATTGACCAGCATTCTCCGATTGAGCCTGCATTGATCGAAAAATTCAAACTGGATCCCCGGATCGCTTTGGGGTACATTTCTCCCAGCAATATGGGCATCAAGCTGGTTTTTCAATTTGACAAGCCGGTCTCGGATCCGGAAATATATACCGGTTTGTATAAACGGTTTAGCTATAGTTTTGCCTCTCAGTACCAATTGTCAGACACGATAGATCAGCGCAATTGTGATGTCAGCAGGATCAGCTTCATCTGTCATGACCCGGGCGCATGGATACAAAATGAAGCTATGACCGTGGAAGTGGATGAATGGAGCAGAGAACTGATATCTTCCGCAGCATTGGAAGAGGTGAGCGATCATGACGGGATATCTTCAGGCGCATACAGGCAGATCCTCCAACTGCTGGAGACTAAGCCAAAGGTGCCCAAAAAGATCATTCCGCTGATGGAGGAAATAACAGTAATTTTACCGGTGCTGGAGGAAGAACTGGCCATTTACGGGATCAGGCTTCAGCCGGGGGAAGCCATACAATACGGAGCAAAGCTACATGTATTCAAGGATCAGCTGCAGGGCGAGCTCAATATTTACTGGGGGAAAAAGGGTTACAATGTAGTTACCAGTCCGAGAAAGGGTACGGATCATGAGTTGAATGAGGTGGCGAGATACATTATTCAGGGAGTTTTATTCAGATATTCTTAGAATCCAATCATAACAACTTATGTTTCCATCATTCAGAATAACACAGGAAGTTCCCAACCAGGTCAAAGCGAAATCAGGCGCCAACATCAGTGATATGCCGGTAGAGGACAAGATCCATCACATCATGGCCTGGCTGGCAGCATTCAGCAGAGTAAAATCGAATACCATGTTATATATGATCATGTATGATATAGAAAACAACCGGATCAGGACCAATATTGCCAAATACCTGATCCGGAAAGGATGTCTCAGGATCCAGAAGTCAGTCTATCTGGCCAAAAGTTCACCTGCCCTGATGCGGGAGATCAGTGAAACCCTTAAGGAGATCAATGAGATCTATGAAAACGAGGACAGTATTTTTGTTTTGCCGGTGCCGGAGGAGAAATTCAGTAACATCAAGGTGATAGGCAGGAATGTTGAATTTGAAGTGATCACCAGTCCCCGCAATGTATTATTTTTCTGATCACTAGCATCATTTGAAATGATCTGAGACCGACATGAAAAACATTCAGATTTTTTCCATATTGCAAAACGAATCAAATGGAACAAACATAAAAAAGCACAGATTGAACAGGAAAATCCTTTTTATAAAACTTCAGATAAATGTATTATATTTGTGAACATGAGCAATAATTACTATTATTACCAGATGTGGTCATTACTTAATTTATTGATCATCAGATATATGAACTATAGAGCTGTCAGAACCAATAGTCCAGTTGAGAAGGATTAAGAC
>DDTL01000023.1 GCA_002344345.1 Saprospiraceae bacterium UBA2365 | reverse complement strand
CACCTGAGCAGCGCCCCTTGATTACTGGCATAACATAATATATATTATTTATCCTATTTCGAAATATAATTTTGATAGTTAACAGCTGATCACCTAACTAAAAACTAATATACTGTAGATTTGTATTATAGTAGAATTGTCGTTTATTTTCCATTTATTTAAACACAGAAAAAATGAAGCGATAGCTGAAAAAGCTTCATTATTTTAATTAGATTTGCTTACAATTTTAAGGTTTTCCATTGTTGTTGCAAGGGTTGGATATTCCTTCAATGCAAGGTTAATCATGAAAGAAGGTTTTTTAATACACACTTTCTAAACTAAACTTTATTGTATGAAGCTGATTAAGTACTTAATTATCGTATTGGCCAGTTTTTTTGCCCTGTCTCCAATGCAAGCCCAATTACCAGATGGTGCTATTGCGCCCGATTGGACCCTTACTGATCTCAATGGTGTAGAGCATAACCTGTACACATATCTGAATGCCGGTAAGTCAGTGATCATTGACTTTTCAGCTACCTGGTGTGGTCCGTGCTGGAGTTATCATAATACTGGAATTCTTGAAGAACTGTATAATACTTACGGCCCTCCGGGAACAGGTGAAATCATGGTGTTTTTTCTGGAAGGTGACATCAATACGAACGATGCATGTTTGTATGGTAACACTGCACAATGTTCCGCAGGAGGAGGTTCGACCCAGGGAAACTGGGTGGCTGGAACGCCTTATCCCATTATCAATATACCTGCCTCACAACAAAGTGTAGTAAATAGTTATGCTATAGGTTACTGGCCTACACTGTATGCGATTTGTGCGGATACCAAAAAAACTTATGAAGTTGGCCAGCAAAGTTTTGAGACCTGGGAAAGCTGGGTGATTGAAAGTTGCCAACTTGGTGCCATTGCTGATATCCTCGATGCTGATTGTTATATGCAGGGTAGTATTGATTTAACGACAATTGAAGGTTATGGCAATAAATCCTATCAATGGAACACGGGTCAAACAACTGAAGATTTAACAAATATAGGCCCCGGAACATATTGGGTTACCATTACAGATCAACATAATTATACCTATACATCTCCTCAATATGTTGTGGAAGGAACGACTATTCCTTTTGATGCTATGGTGAATGAAGGAGAACCAATCACGTGTTTTGGCGGAGATGATGGTTCATTGGTTGCCACCCCGATACAGGGAAGCCCTCCATATACCTACGATTGGTCAGACGGCAGTTCAGGCCATATCGCCTATGACCTTGAAGCGGGAGATTATGAAGTGACCGTTACAGATGCTTTTGGTTGCGAAGTGGTCGAATCTTTTATTCTGGCTCAACCCAGTGAAGTCGAACTTGTTTATGATGTCGTTAATACTACCTGTGAACTTGAGAACGGTGAATTGTTCTTATCGGGTGTTGGTGGAACCGGCTCAAATTACATGTTTGATATTGGGGATGGATTTAGTTCTCAAAACCATTATACAGATCTGCCATATGGAGTATATTATATTGATATCATAGATGGAAATGATTGCCTGAATAGTGAGTTTGTGTATATTGAATTCGGACCTAACCCTGTTGCTGATGCAGGTCCGAATGCAGCACTTGATTGTGAAAATCCGGAAGTGATTCTTGACGGATCCGGGTCAACTCAGGGAAGCCACATGATCTATACCTGGGAAACTATTAATGGGAACATAGTCAGCGGAGAAAACACATTAACTCCTGTAGTAAACGAACCTGGAAACTATTTATTGACTGTTGAAAACGGCCTGGATGGTTGTATTGTTACAGATGAAGTGGTGGTCACACTGGAAGGTGTAGCACCTGTTGTAACCGGCGATGCTCCTGAAAGTCTTACCTGTGATATTGTTGAAGTTACCTTGGATGCGACTGGCTCTGACAGTGGTGCCAATTTCGAAATATCATGGTCAACAAATGATGGGAATATCGTAAGCGGCGCAAATACTTTAACACCTACGGTAGACCAACCTGGGACATATACGCTGACTATCAATAATATAAATTCAGGATGTAGTACATCTATGGATTTCGTCGTAACATCCAATGCGAATTTACCTGTTTTCAATACGCCATCACAGACGTTGACTTGTTCTGTGAGCGAAGTAGAAATTTGTGTTGTCCCTGTTTCAAATGTCCAAAATATTATTTGGGAAGACAACGAAGAAGGGTTCTGCAGAGTTGTCAGTCAAAGTGGACAATTTAACTTTACTGCCGTTGGGAATAATGGTTGTGAAACAACCGGATTTATTGAAGTTGTTGCTGACGCTTCTTTGCCAACTGCCTCAGCAGGTGATGGCCAAACTTTGACTTGTTTGATCCAAACATTGACACTGGATGGTTCAGCATCAAGCCAGGGAGATGACTTTACTTATCTATGGACTACAGAAACAGGAAATATTGTTTCAGATCCTGATCAGCTGATCATCACTGTCGATGCACCTGGTACATATGTTTTATCCGTTACAAATACTACGAATGGTTGTACCAATGCAGCTCAGGTGATCATAGAAGAGTTTATCAACACTCCGGATGCAGCATTTACCAACGAAGTGGCTTATAATATGGTTTCTGTATTTGCTGCCAACGGTAGTCAGAATGGTACATCTGTTTGGACAGCCAGCGATGGTCAACAAGTTGCCGGAAATGTAGCTACCTTTGTTTTTAATGTTTCAGGTAATTATGAAATCTGCCATACATACACAAATGAATGCGGTTCGGCAGTTGTATGTCAGACTGTGACTGTTGTGATTTTACCTTTGGGTGTAAATCAGGCGGTTGAAAATCTGTTGTGTAATGCAGATCAGTCAGGATCAATCACATTGGTTCCGACCGGTGGAATTCCGGGCTATTCAGTGAGTTGGGAAGGACCTGAAGGTTTTAGCTCAACTGAATTTAGCTTAACAGGATTACAAGCCGGATCATACACTTACACCATTACAGACAATGCAGGAAGCACTTTCACTGAGGTGATCAATATAACTGAACCGGCACCACTTGAAGTAACCGTTGTCATTACAGATGAAACAAATGGTCAGCTGGATGGTGGATTAGATATCACTGTGCATGGAGGTACTCCACCTTATACATATTCCTGGTCAAACGGTGCTGTGGTTGAAGATCTTGCCGGTCTGGCTGCAGGAGAGTATGTGTTGTATGTTACAGATGCCAACGGTTGTATATTTGAAACCGTCTTTACAGTCGATTCCAAAACGAATACAGAAAATCCTAAATTTGTTAATATGTTTATGGTAATGCCAAATCCAGCCATCACAGAGGTCAGTATCAAAGTGAGTATGGAAAAAAATCTGGGTGCCAGATTATATATTCTTAACCAACTGGGGCAAAAAATTGATATCAAGACAATTGGTACCATGGAATCTGAAACAAAACTGGATATCAGTCAATACACACAGGGAATTTATTTTATCAGATTGGAAACTGAAACAGGTTCAGTTACGCAAAAAATGATCAAGCTCTGATAAAGTATTGATTAATAGAAATATAACAGGGGTTTTGCACAGCAAAACCCCTGTTTTTTTGGCTTTCCTGAAATATGAAGTGATTGTTAATGTTTTATAAAACAATGATTTTCTTTCGATGAAAACCTGAAATTCAGTAGTTTTACAAAAAAAATGGAATTATGTTAAGTGCAAAAATGATCGAAGCTTTGAACAGGCAGGTAAAGGAAGAATACTATGCCTCAAATTTATATTTATCAATGGCATCATGGTGTGAAGTGAATGGATTGAGTGGTTGTGCTGCATTCATGTACGAACATGCAGTAGAAGAAAGAATCCATATGATGAAATTTTTTAAATACATCAATATGATGGATGGTCATGCTATAGTACCGGAAGTTCCAATGCCTCCCTCAGAATGGTTAAATATTCAGACGGTTTTTGCGGAAGCATATCAACACGAGAAAAAAGTGACCAATTTGATCAGCATTTTAGTGGAGCTTAGCAGTAAAGAGCAGGATTTTGCAACATTGAATTTTCTGCAATGGTTCGTGAGTGAACAGGCAGAAGAAGAAGTGCTTTTTAAAGAAGTTTTGGATAAAGTTAAACTGATTGGTGACGGTCCTCAAAGTTTGTACTTTATTGATACTGAGGTACAAAAAATTAACAATCGGGTTCCGGGTCAGGAAAATGGGGCAGAAGAAGCATAAATGCAATGATGAATGAAGAAAAGGTTGATCCCAACCTTTTCTTCATTCTCTCAATACATGTTTTATTGATTTAGGATCAATGGCAAACCATCTTTACCTCCACCAATAACTATAATTTTACTGTTTTGGGATTCTGCCAGTTTGATGGTGGCTTCTATTCCTTTGTCTTTCAAGATGTTTTCTGATAGGCTTGCGTTCAGGATACGATTGGATTCTGCTTTCGCTTTTGCTTCAATGACCTTTCTTTCTGCTTCTTTGCGTTCTTTATCCAGCCTGTATTCATATTCCAATGCTTCCTGCTCTTCTTTAAGCTTCCTTTCTATGGCAGTTTGTAGGGTTGTTGGTAGCGAAACCTCCCTTATAAGCACGGCGTCAAGCACCAGGTGTTTCTTCTCTATGGCTATTTTAGTCGCATTAAATATTTCATCCTGAATGGCTTCCCGTTTTGTGGAATATAGTTCTTCGGGTAAATATTTACCAATCACTTTTCTTGTAGATGATCTGATCTCTGGTTTGATAATTCTTTCCAGATAATCTGATCCGATCTCATTGTGCAGGTAGCCGATTTTATCATCCATAGGTTTGTATCTGTATGATAATTCTGTAGAAATGGTCAAACCGTTTTTGGACAGGACTTCCATTTTTTCCAATGATTCATTGAGTCTGGTATCATAAATAAACATTTTATTCCACGGCATGATCACATGGAAACCTTGTTCATAAATTTTTTCTTTATCCACTCCTCCTGAAAATCTTTTGAACAGCACACCTTTTTCACCTGGTTCTATCGTGAGAAAAGCTGAATTGAATAAAATGATGACCAGTAATAGTAACACGAAAGCTATAATCAAATTTCTGGTCAGTTTTTTAGGATCCATAACGTTTAGTTTTAAAGTTTAAAATTATCAATGTATGAAAATCTGTAAATACAACATAAGCTGAATGGGATCAATTTGTAACGATAAATTGATCCCATAATAATCGTTTTGTGTATTTCTTGAGGAAATTATCGTTGATTTTATTGAATGTTTAACAATGATTCAACCCAAAAAAGTTCAATTTGGCAAATTTATTTTCTACCATTATAATGAAAATGATTGACATGGTATGCGACGGTAAACAAATCATCAGCCAACTAACCCCTAAAAACTGCAAATTTTGCAATTTAAGAATTATTATAAGGATATCAAGATATAAGCCATCCACAGCTACCTTAAAAGGCCATCAAAAGATTCCGTTGATTTTTAGAATAGGCAGAAGAGATAATGTTTGCTATTGACTGATAATCAGTTTTTTACAAATCAATTTTTCCTTATTTCTGAGTTGAATGATGTACGATCCTGATGGAATACCGCTGATAGACAGTTGATGTGGATTTCCATCAGTTTCAAAGGATTCCGTCGCATAGACCTGACCTAGCAGATTTGTAACTTTGCACTCTATATGTCCGTTCATTGCTTCACCTGAAATATTGATTTTATCAAAAGCAGGATTAGGCCAAATACTCAGTTCGGTTTTTGAGTCAGACCAATCTTCTTCAGACAATGACAGTGATCTGTTGCCATTAGAAAACCAGGTTCCCCAAAAACCACCTTCAATCAATATTCTGGCTGTATTTGGCATGTATTCAATTTTGTTGGATGCGAGGTCCAGGATGGCAACATTGGATCCCCAGAAATCTTCATAATTGAACAATAATTGGTTGTCTGACCTGGAAAATCCCGGATAGCCAAGTGTGTTGGTTTCAAAGATCTGATTGATTGTTCCTGTTTCAAGATTGCTGCCTAAAATCAGATAACTTTCTTCAGCAAGATAATCAAAAGCTATGATATATGGGGAGTTTTTGCTGAATGCCGGATTCCCGATGCTGGTATTATCCGGGAGACCTGAAAACAATCTCTGGATCAGACCAGAGGCGAAATTTTCCTGATTGTGATCATAAACCTGAATAAATCCGATGTCCCAGTATTCAATATCGCTACCAAATTGTGATTTAATAACGTTTTTTGCATCAAACAGGATCCATTCTCCAGAATAATTGAATTCCATTACATCGATGTATTCAATTTTCCCTGCCGTAACGCCTTCTACTGTGGACGGAATATAAACTTCGAAAGTTTTCCATTTTTCCAGATTAAAGTCATAAATCATTATTTCAGGTCCCAATTCCTGAGTTATCGCAGCTAATCTCCACCCGTCTTTAGAAATAGCCACATTTCTCCATATGGGATCATTCTGGATGATGGAATGTTGATATTGACCGGAATCCCAATTGATAAATATGTAGTGAATTTTATAATCGGACCCGACAAATACAATTTCGCTTCCATTATCTGTAACACTGGGTTTGCTGATGATTTCTCCTTTGTATATTGAATTTGCTATGGTCGATCCGTCATTCGCGACAATTACGAGATTGTTTTCAAAAATGCCTTCTTCATAATATAAGATCAGATCATCTCCGGGATTAACGGCAAGATCATGCTCATAGTTATTTGGTTGACCCGTATTGGTTCCTTTAATGCCAACTGCTTCAAAGGCATTGGCTGCTGCTTGTTTAGTGTCTGCACCGAATAAATCATAGGCTGCCTGTTCAACTGCCATTCGCAGATCTACAAATTTGGAAGATTTAGTGAGATAAGATGTCAACGCTTTATAAAAAACTCTCTGAGCTTTGTCGTTTCCCACTGAATTTGCGAATTTGTAAAATGCAAAATTAGGAATGCCGCTATTGATGTGGACACCTGCATTGTCCAGGGATCCTTTATATTGCTGATTTACGTGAGCAGGCTGCCAGCCCGGTGAGTTGGAATTGCCTGCACCATTATTTGGATTGCTCATATCCCTGAGTGCTCCTGAAGGGAATACACCCGGTTTTACAATGCTTTCCCCAAGTTGCCAGTTTTCACCTTCTATCATGCAGCCGAAAATATCTGCAAATGATTCATTGATCGCTCCCGATTCACCATAATATTCGAGATCCGCAGTAGATTGGATCACACCATGAGTAATTTCGTGGCCCGCAACATCCAAAGCCCTTGCCAATGGATAAAATGCTTCGTTTCCATTTCCGTAAAACATTGCTTTGCCACTCCAGAAGGCATTGTCCATTTGTGATCCATCACTTTCTATCACATTGATGATTGAAATAATATTGCCACCGTTGTTATCAAAACTGTTTCTGCCGAAAGTTGTGGAATAATAATCAAAAGATTTTTGAGCATTATAATGAGCAGAAACAGCTACTTTGTTGGTCCAGTTGTTATTCGTGGAAGTGATGTGTTCCACATCGAAGTCATCATTCCCGGGATTTGTGTTTTTTGCATCCAAAGTCCAGATAACTCCCTTTGGCTGGTTGGGCATCTGGCTTCCAGCAGCATCGAACATAGGTCTGGATGCATCGGTCAGATAATATGTATTATTGTGTTTGTAAACATTAAGTTCCCGCGTAACATTTGCCAGGTCAGTTGCATAAGCTTTTTCAGCACCGCTGATGCTTAAGTGTGATTCACAGGTGTGATTGCATTCATGAGCATGCAGTAATTTGCAATTGGCGGGAAATTTATGCAGGATTTTATCGGTGTCGGCTTCAACAAAATATTGCCATTTTTCAGCAAGATTGGCATAGGCCGTTACATGATAAACCAAACGAAGTTCATCATCCGGATTGAGTTTAAAATAAATCAATTCGCTCTTCCATGTATCCGGGTCGATCAAACCGCCAAGAGTTTTTTCTATTGTTCTTGAAGTTTTGAAGCCCATGGAATTTAAATCCCGTTCTATTATCTGATAAACAGAGTTTTCGTTCCTGGAGGAAGATCCCGGTTCATTCCTGGGAGTTTCTGCGTACCAAAATCCATTCATCATATAGGACTCCCCATTTTTGAAGTGGATAATAACCTCTCCACCATAGAAGGGAATGCCAAAATAATGTTGTTTCATTTTCACATGAGTCAAATTATATTCGGTGTCTTCGATGATATCTGTAACTATGAATTTGTATCTGACATCGTTGATACCCATGAAATAAGAAGCTTTTTCCAGATATTGAAAAGCTTTTTCAACAAAATCATTTTCTTCAACATTTTCAAAATGAACAGAACCGTAGAGCGCCATCGGTATGGTTCTGCCACTGGTGTAGAAAGCTTTCAGACTGGGAATATTGATCAATTCTGCTTTATTGCTTGCCAATGAATTAAAATGAAAATCAGCTGATTCTTTATAATTGGTGCCAGAAATGGAATTTTCCCTGATGTTGAATACATCATCCACTACATCTGAAAAAGTGAAAGAGTTTCCTGCCTGAATACTGTTCTGGGTTTTAAATTGGCCAAATAAACTGACTTGCAGTAATATAAAACAGAAGACAATCAGATTTTTTTTCATACCAATTTTTTTATGTTATTCTGGTATATTGGAATCTTAAATAAAAACTTTCATGATTGATGAGTTTTACCCAAAAAGTTAATTATATAGATTTCAAATTATCATTTATGATTACAAAAGAACCTATCAATTCATTTTTTTAGTTGATTGTTTCAGCTTTTAACTCTATGCAAAACTGTATTGAAAAACAATTGCAATTTTGCCTGGGATTCAGAAGTATCATTTGTATTCCAAACCAATTTTTGAGTTTTCCCTTCTGTATGATAAATCGTGTAATAATACATATTATCCGGTTGGTTCATTTCAAGGTTGCCAAGTCCTAAACTGTGATAATTACTGATAATCTGAGCATATACTTCTTTAGTAACAGACTTCATTTTTTCAGTTGAATTATCCAGTGAATTTTGACGGATTATGTGCCCATCCGGAAAAATTCGGTATTCAACGGAATGACCGGAAAATCCGCCACCATGACCTATGATAAGCATTTCTTCCTGAATATTTTGAGTCAGCACCTGTTTGGATTTGCAGGAGCTCATACTAAAAATTGCCAGGATGAAAATTATTAAATGGGCTTGCATGACAAAAAATTATAATATTTAATAGCAAAACAGACATGTATTATGTTCCTGTTACACTATTTTTTCTATAAAAATATAAAATTATATGATAAGAGGCTGATTTTTGTAAACAAGTTGCAAATTTTAACACTAAAATATGTC
>DDTL01000007.1 GCA_002344345.1 Saprospiraceae bacterium UBA2365 | reverse complement strand
AAAATATTTGCAAGTTGGGTTAAGTTTATAATACTTTTTCCGGGGAGAATTAGTAAGCAGAGGCCCGATAGAAAGTCAATAAGGTGCAAAAAAAGATTTGGGTGGAATTTCAGATTAGTATCAGACATTTAAAATAATGGGTCGATACCAGAATTTTAAAGAAATTTAATTAAAAAAACAAAAATATTTTTATTTTAATTCCCTGATGATGTATAACCAGCAGGACAAATCCGTACCAAGCCGGATCGGATTCCTGAAACATTTTCTGCTTATATACCTGCTCGTCAGCTAAGAGTTCTATTAGAAATAGCAAGGAATGAAGTTTTATTTTTTTTAACCGGACCATTCAACGTTTATAACCATTATATCAAAATTGATTCTTTTTAAGGTTAAGCGATATAATTTATAAAATACACAATTCTTTAAATATTAAATTCAAAAAACCATGAAACAACAATTTTTTATTGCTTGTATGCTGTTTTTTAGTGTCATAGCATACGCACAAAATGTAGGTGTGGGAACCTCCACACCTCCAAGCAAGTTTACAACAGTAGGGACATACAGTAATCCAACGATTCCGGGAGCGACATCCACAGGAATATTGAGAATCGGAATAGGTGAAAATGAGGGCGTCGATTTTGGTAAGTCAGGATATCCTTCTTATGCTGCGTGGATACAGTCGGGATTCAATGGAGTGTCAACAGATATTCTCTCGCTCCAGCCACTTGGCGGTAGTGTAGGGGTCGGAGTTTTGGCCCCTCATGCATCTGCAGAGCTGGATGTCACATCCACCACAAAGGGATTTTTGCCACCACGTATGACCAAATCACAGAGAGATGCCATCGCATCGCCGGCAGATGGCTTGATGATCTCCTGTACAGATTGTTCAGTAAAAGGTTTGCATCAGTACATCAATGGAGCCTGGCAAGCGATGACGTCAGGCAACACTGGGAATTACGGAACGGTAGTCAGTCCTGCAACCGGCAAAATATGGCTGGATCGGAATCTGGGTGCGTCGCAAGTGGCTACCAGTTCAACAGATGCTGCCGGTTATGGTGACCTTTATCAGTGGGGGCGCAATGCAGATGGGCATCAGATCAGAACTTCCGGCACTACTTCAAGTCAGGCAAGCAATTATTTTACCAATAACGGTTTATTTATAACAGGCAATTTTAATTGGTTGAGTGTTGTCGAAACCCATATGTGGTCAGGGACTGCTGCGGAAAACAATCCCTGTCCCTCGGGATATCGCATACCTACTGCTGCAGAATGGGAGCAGGAAAGACTCACATGGTCATCCAACAATGCTGCAGGCGCTTTTGCCTCCTCACTCAAATTACCAATGGGGGGCTTTCGCAGCTATGATGTCGGTGTATTTTACGAAGTCGGGACGAACGGTATTTATTGGAGCAGCACAGTTCATGGTTTTCAGTCTCGCTACCTCGTTTTTGACTTTAGTACAGCGAATATGGGCTTACCACCCCTTGTGCGGGCAGACGGAGCATCAGTTCGTTGCATTAAGGATTGAAAAATAAAATGTTTATTCTAAGAGATTGATCTTTGTGGCATTTTGCTACAAAAACTATACAACAAGTTGCCTGTTTCGCGATGATGCAAAACAGAACTTCACTAAAAAGGTAAAATGATTTTGGATTTCGCGTGTAACTGTTTTTTGATCATCGGGTCTGTTTAAGATTTTGGCTCTGATTGTTTTTCCGGTGGAGCATCTGTCTTAAACATCGATATCTCAAAATTGTCTGCAAAATGACAGAATATCGAACCACCCGGGATGTAAATCCAACGGGCGTACAAGGATTAAAGATTTTGGATAAACATTCCAGATCTTAACTCATTAATCGTGTTTCTTGCCTGCCCGTATATGAGTTTACCCGATAGCGAAGCGTCTTTGGGATCTTAAATCAATTTTGTCTTTGGTTCTTGCGCGTCCAGGTTAGGTATATGATTCATTTACAATATTTTGAATGATTCGGAATTTCGGTTTATATACTACAGATTTTTACAAAACTCTTCTGATCATTGGATTCATATAGATTTTGATGGGAACATGGATGACGCGGATTTGACGGATGATCTCGGATTTTATTTAAATATCCGAATGAACAGAAGATTTACTCGCTTATGCAGTAGTTCAACTTGCTCACTTTGTAGTTTAACTCGTTAATGCAGTAGTTCAACTCGTCAACGCAGTAGTTCAACTCGTTAATGCAGTAGTTCAACTTGCTCATGCAGTAGTTAAACTTACCTTTGGAGTAATGTACCTTGCCTGGGCAGAAGTTCAGTTTGAAGGAAATAAAAGCAAAAAAATTGTTTATTTTTGCTCGGATTAATATGTAAATGATTCATTCACTGCTTTTTGAGCAATTTATATTTTCAATTTGTGTACTACAGATTTTGGGTAGTTATTTTAAAGCTATTTGATTCAAAATTAATTTTGCAAGGAACCCGGATTAACGATTTTTGATTTTCGAATAGAATACCAGATCTGAAATCGTTAATTGGTGTTCCCTTGCTTGCCCGTTGAGCTTGCCCGTGTTGGGGGGTTCTTAAATCTATTTCCTCTTTTGTTCTGGCTCACCCAGGTTAGCTGTTTAGCTGTTAATACCGGTATTCAGCAAACAACATGTTCAACTGTTGGATATTCAAATAATTGAATTTGGTTTTTACGGGAAAAAATGCAGTTTTGCCCGGCAAAAATCTAATCGAAATTGAAGTTAAGCCCTAAGGTAAGATTGGTTTTATCCTGTCTGAAATCAGGATCACTTGCGTTGATGCTGTAAACATATTGAAGCTGAACCTTAAATTTTTCAAAACCCGCCCTGAAGGTAAATGCAGGTTCAAATAGCCAGTAATTCGCATGTTCCTGAAGATATGCGGCCTGATCCACCTGTTCAAAAATCAGATCTCCATGGATGTTTTTATAGGATAAATTGACTATTCTGGAAGACACAGCTGCATCCAAATACTTTGATTTATATCCAAAAGCTGGTTGAATCCCGATCCTGAATACATCACCTGCAATATCACCTGTGGTCGTCGGATTGGCAGCAATGGTGGATGGTAAATGATTTTCAAAACCGCCGAAACCCATTAGCACGTAACTTTCAAATGCCCAATGGTCCTGAATTTTCCTGAAATAGCCGCCACCCAGTTCTATAAATCTGCCTGAACCACCATTTCCGTTATCCAGTTCAGCCGGAATGAAAAGGCCTCCGTTCAGCATGACAGAAACAGCATCTGACACACCATAAGCACCCTGAAACTCAATCTGGTTGCTGTTGCCTGCCAACGTCAAATTCGTCTCAGCTTTTTGAGTGATCAATGGAACATTTTGGGTGTTGGGACTGTAATATTTCGGACTGCAGGAAGCAAGTAATAAAATCAGGAAAATTCCATATTTTATTTGATCATTCATGTTGCGGTTATTTTAAATTAATAGTTTGATATTTAATACATGATCAAACAAATATATGTTTAGAATCAAATATTAAAAAATATTCTTTTTATATCTAAACTAAGTGTCGCTTAAACGACTGATTTTCTTATAATGGACAAGAATTTTTAAGAGTATCCGTATCACCTGGCATACGCCTGGATTTCATCAATCAATCCTTGCTTGAATGCTTCTTTTACAGGCTCCCATTCATCAATCCGGTTGAGGTACAGGCAGGCATAATTCCTTTGGATCAAAGTTCCGTTGAAAAGGTAATGTTTGATCCTTTCAATGCCTCGATCCGTTGTAACCAGGCTAAGGGCAAAGTCAATTTTGCGGGTCATAACCAGGTCTGCTTCATAGGTCAGTTCAGACATAATATCATCTACGTCTGCTGGATCACCATTCAAGGCTTTATCCACAAGAATTTTTAAAGTTCCTGTATAATCGTATTTCATGACCGGTCTGCACGTAAATCTGCCAAAATTCTTTATTCTCCTTCTAAACGATATTTTATCATTCCGCCTACAATGGTGTGCGTGATCTTTGCATGGAACAATTCCTCATCCGAACATCCGATCAGATCCTGATCCACAATGACAACATCCGCCAGTTTACCCGGGCTTAAACTTCCTTTGATATCCTCTTCAAAAACGCTGTAGGCATTACCCATTGTGTAAAGATAAAGCGCTTCCTGCCTGCTGACTGTTTGCCCGGGATAAAATGCCGCTCCATCCGGCGAAGGTTTGCGTGTGACCGCGGCAAAAATATTTTTGATCGGATCGAGCGCCTCAATGGGCGTATCGGTGCCAAAATTTAATTTTGTTCCGCTGTCCAGCAATGTCCTCCACATGTAGGCACCTGAAGCGGCTCTTTCCTTTCCAAGTCTTTTCTCTACATAAGGTGCATCACTGGTACAATGGATCGGTTGCATTGCTGCCACGATTCCCAATCGGGCAAATCTCGGAATGTCTTCCTTTGTTAAATGTTGCGCATGCTCTATTCGCCACCTCCGGTCCTTTCCGTCCAGTCTGGAAGCATACACATCCAGAACGATCCTGTTGCCTTTGTCTCCGATGGCGTGCGTGCACAGTTGACGATCAAATTCCAGGCAAATGTCTGCCAGTTGCTCCAATGTGCTTTCAGGTGTGACCAATTGACCCGAAACAGCAGGATTGTCAGCATAGGGTTCGGTGAACAAAGCTCCGTAAGACCCCAAAGCACCGTCAATAAAGGCTTTGACACCTCCAACCCTGAAATATGGGTTAGTTTTTTGATCTTTTTCTTTCGCAAAATATGTTCTTAAATTATCAGGATTATCATATGCCATAACCCACAACCTCGTACTTAATGCTTCATTCTCAGCGAGCTTTCCATACCTGAGCATTTCTACAACCGTGGATGCAGCATCATGAAAACTGGTCACACCGTGTTTCAAACACTGATTTTGTGCTTCCTCGACACAACTCAACCAGTAGTTTCCCTGGCTTTCACCGGCTGTTTTGGATTGCTCAAAAACCTGTGTGATCAGATCCATGGCGTTTTCATTGAAAACACCGGTGATCCTGTTTTTTTCATCCCGGAAGATCGATCCGCCTTCAGGATCCTTTGTGTTTTGGTCGATTCCACAGAGCTCCATCGCTTTTTGATTCACAAAAACAAGGTGGCCGGAAGCATGTTTGAGCATCACCGGATGATCTGGTGAGATGCGGCTCAACTCATCATGGTACGGAAATCCGGCAAAAACCATTTCTGGGACTTTTTCCCATTTTTCCTGGTGCCAGCCTCTTCCTACGATCCATTCACCCGGCTTCACCCCGCTGACCCGGGTTTTCACCGAGTCAATGATGTCATTCCAGCTTTTGGCTTCCTCCAGTCGGAGCATTTTCGTCGCTTCGCCAAAACTGAAAAAGTGTCCGTGACCTTCAATAAATCCGGGCATCACAAATTTTTTACCAGCATCGAGCAATTGAGTACTTTCTTTGGCCATCGGTAAAATGTCAGCATCATTACCAACTGCCAGTATATTTGCTCCCTTAATGGCAATGGCGGATGCAAAGGGTGCTTTGAGGTCCATCGTATGAACATTTCCGTTGTATATGATCAGATCAGCCATTTGTGCATTCATATGGGTAAAAATCAGGAAGATATAAAGGATCAGTAAATATTTTTTGTACATCTGATTTCAGTTTTGGATAAATTGAAATGTATTTTTTCAGCTTATTTTGGTGATTACCATCAATTTTGGTTGTTATGTATTTTGTGCTGAACGACTCAATTTTTGTTAAACACCAAACAATTATAAGTTTGTTTTAAATACCTTTGCATTTTTTTTGCGCAAAAATAATGCTTCATGAAGGTTTTTTATCCAATTTGGGACGACATCATCAGGTTTGTTGAAAAGAAAACCGGTTATACATACCATTATTCTGATCTGACCTGGGATATCACAAAAAAGGAATACGAGGGAGACTATACACTCGTCGTTTTTCCGATGACCCGGATTTTTAAGCAAAAACCGGATGAGATCGCCAGGGAGACAGGTGAATTCCTGAAAGCACAAAATCGTTTTATCAGTGATTTCAATGTCATCGGTGGTTTTCTCAATTTAAGCCTTGAAGCGGATTTCTGGGGATTTGCCCTGCAACAGATCCTGGAAGACAAGCAATATGGCGAAGGGCAAAAAAAAGGCGTAAAAGTCATGGTGGAGTTTTCCTCTCCCAATACCAATAAACCTTTGCACCTGGGCCATATCCGGAACATACTGTTGGGTTGGTCAGTGGCAAAAATCCTTGAAAAAGCAGGTTATGAAGTCATCAAAACCCAGATCGTCAATGACCGGGGTATTGCAGTATGCAAAAGTATGCTGGCCTGGCAAAAATTCGGAGAAGGAATGACACCGGAATCTTCTGGAATAAAAGGCGATCATCTGGTAGGGAATTTTTACGTGACGTTTGACAAAAAACTCATGGAAGAGTACCAGAACTGGCAATTGACTCCTGAAGCTTTAACTGTTTACCTGGAATCGGCGAATGGACTGGATGAAAGTACTTTTTTTAAACAATATAAAAATGAATATTTCAACCGCTTCAGTGAATTGGGCAGGGAAGCCAGACAAATGTTGCTGCAGTGGGAGCAAAGTGAAGCTGACACCATCGGTTTATGGAAAAAAATGAATCAATGGGTGTACGAAGGATTTGATGTAACTTACCGGCGACTTGGTGTTCATTTTGACCACATCTACTATGAATCCGAAACATTTCTGAAAGGTAAGGATATTGTTGAAGAAGGTTTGCAGCAGGGAATTTTTTACCGTGAACCTGATGGCAGTGTCTGGGTGGATCTTTCTGATGTCAAAATGGACAAAAAGATCCTTTTGCGAAGTGACGGTACTGCATTATATATTACCCAGGATATGGGAACGGCTGAGATCAGATACCACGATCATCAGACTACCAAAATGGTTTATGTCGTTGGAGATGAACAGGATTATCACTTTAAGGTGCTTTTTGAAGTGATGAAAAGGATGAAAAGGCCTTATTCCAGCGATCTTTTCCACTTGTCGTATGGTATGGTGGATTTGCCGACTGGCCGGATGAAATCACGGGAAGGAACCGTGGTCGATGCCGATGACCTGATGGATGAAGTGTTCAGCGTGGCCAGGAACGCTGCACTGGAAAGGATAGGGGAAACACTGGACTCAACCATCATTCCGGATGAAGAGATCAATAAAATTGCACTGTCTGCATTGAAATTTTTCATTTTGAAGGTCAATCCCCAGAAACGGATGGTTTTTAACCCGGAAGAAAGCCTCGATATGCAGGGGCAGACTGGTCCTTATATTCAAAATGCATTTGTCAGGATCAGGTCTATTTTCAGAAAAGTCGGTGATGTTCAATTAATTGATCAACTGACAGCACATACAACTGTAACGGAATACGAAAAGCAATTAATAGGTAATATGCTTGCTTTTCCGGGCGTGGTGGATCAGGCTGCTAAAGAATACCAGCCTTCACACATTGCCAATTTTGCCTATGAACTGGCTAAAAACCTCCATAAATTCTATGCTGAAGTCAGGATCATAGATGAAGCTGACACCGCGATTAAAAATTTCAGGCTGTACCTGCTCCAAAAAGTCGCAGACATCCTTCAGGAATGCATGAACCTGCTGGGAATTGAAATGGTGGAAAAGATGTAATTAATTACTTATTCTTGCTTAGTTATTAACTTAAAAGATACTTCATATTTAAACAAGTTTTACTTTTACAAAATAATTTTATCATCATGTCTGAAGAAAAGAAAACCCTTAATTTTATCGAACAAATCGTGGAAAAGGATTTGCTGGAAAACAAACACGGAGGCAGAATTCTTACCAGATTTCCTCCGGAACCGAACGGCTACCTGCATATAGGTCACGCTAAATCCATCGTCCTTAATTTTGGACTCGCTCAAAAATATGGTGGGAAGACCAATTTGCGTTTTGACGATACCAACCCGACAACGGAAGATGTGGAATACGTAGATTCCATACTCGAAGATGTCAGATGGCTAGGTTATAGCTGGAACGGAGATGCAGTTTATGCTTCAGACTATTTTGAACAATTGTACGAATTTGCATTGGCGTTGATTAAAAAAGGCCTCGCTTATGTCGATGATTCCTCTGCAGAAGAAATTGCCGCAATGAAGGGGACTCCGACTGAACCCGGGATCGAAAGCCCTTTTCGAAACAGGTCTGTTGAAGAAAACCTGGATCTTTTCGAACGAATGAGGACAGGGGAATTTGGCGATGGACAAAAAGTACTTCGTGCCAAAGTGGACATGGCTGCACCCAATATGCACCTCCGGGATCCGCTGATGTATCGCATCAAAAAAGCCCGCCATCACCGTACCGGAGACAAATGGAACATCTATCCGATGTATGACTTCGCGCATGGGCAGTCGGATTCTATAGAACAAATCACACATTCCATATGTACACTGGAATTTGAGGTGCACAGACCACTTTACGAGTGGTTCATTCAGAAACTGGAGATCTTTCCATCCAGACAGATCGAATTTGCAAGACTCAACCTCAGCTACACCATCATGAGCAAACGCAGACTCCTCAAACTGGTCGAAGGAAAATATGTATCCGGTTGGGATGACCCGCGCATGCCAACTATCTCAGGATTGAGAAGGCGAGGTTACACACCGGAATCTATCCGCAATTTTGCAGACAGGATCGGAATAGCCAGAAGGGAAAATGTGATCGATGTTTCTTTATTGGAATTTTCTGTGAGAGAACATTTGAATAAAATTGCCAAAAGGGTTATGGTGGTCATGGATCCCATCAAAATGGTCATTACCAATTATCCGGCAGGCCAAAATGAACTCCTTGATTCTGTCAACAATCCGGAAGATGATCAGTCAGGAAGCAGGCAACTAATTTTTAGCAATACTTTATACATCGAAAGGGACGATTTTATGGTCGAACCACAGAAAGGTTTTTACAGACTAGGCCCTGGTCTGAGCGTCAGACTTAAAGACGCCTATAAGGTTACATGTGAAAATTTTGTCTTGGATGAAGCCACCGGAAAAGTTAAAGAAATCCATTGCCTTTATCATCCCGATAGCAAAAGCGGACAGGATACGAGTAGTGTCAATGTAAAAGCTACAATTCACTGGGTGGATGTCAATTCTGCAGTTAATATGGAGATCAGACTTTACGACAGATTGTTCCTGGATGAAGCACCGGATGGACATAAGGATAAGGATTTCCTTGAATTTCTCAACCCCGATTCGCTTAAAGTAATTCAGGGAAAAGCTGAAGCAAGTCTGAAAGACGCCACGACGCACGATCACTTTCAGTTCATGCGGATGGGATATTTTTGCCCTGATCCGGATTCTTCAACAGAAAAACTGATCTTCAACAGGACAGTTACTTTAAAAGATGCCTGGCAAAAACAGAAGGGTAAAAATTGAGTCTGTACTCAAGAGTCTTTGCCACTTAAATTCTCTTTTAAGGGAACTTTTATTTGTTGGTTTTCAATCATTTCCCTTTAGTCTTGTGCTGATCAATGACGTCAGTAGGCCGGGGCGAAAAACGATTGGAAATCTACAAATTGGTCTTTTTGGAGTAGACTCAAAATTCAGGCTTCCAAGTATAAATAAAAAAAAAGCTCCTAATCAAGGAGCTTTTTTTTATTTAATTATTTTAGATGAAATCAGAAATAATTATGGTTTCCACCACCTTCTGTAAAGATTGATCTCTTTGGTAGTGCCATCAGGTAAAGTGATCACTCCGGCGCCATTGCAAGCTCCGTCACCAAAGTCCAGGCTGATGGTGGCAGTTTCCGTAGTAATTTCCATAATGCCTTCAACGATCCACCTGCAACTTCCTTTTCTAACCAAAGGAGTAGTGATCAGGGTAGAAAAAGTTTTTCCATCTCTTGTCATACCATTGGTCGTTCCGGAAATGGTCCAGATATCATCCAGTCTGGTAGGCGTTAGGAAACCTTGCTGGAATGTATGGATCCTGCTAACATTTTTTACTGCCTGTTCGCCATTGGGGAATGTCAGGGTAAAATCCGTGATGGACACGCTCAGCGTAGGTTTACCGTCGATGTTCAATCCTGAATTGGTCAATGTCCTGGTGCCGGTGACCTGTACATCGTCGATGAAGAAATTTTCAAAAGTGACGGTTCTGGTAGCTCCGGGATTATGCATGTTGTCAGAAATATTTACAAAGATTTTTCCTTTTCTAACCCTGCCGTGATCACCTTCACAACCATCACCAAAATCAATGGTAATGGTATTTGGGAAAACACCTCTCGGTTCAGTCGTTGTGATGACAACACAGTCATTTCTGGTTTCAACCGGAATCTCTTCAGCAAAATTAAATGCTTCAGCATCAGCTATTTCGTCCATTTCATTTTCAATATCTTCCATTGCGGTCATGTCTTCAGCAACTGTTTGTGAATCTAAAGTCTCTTCTTTGTTGCATGAAAAAATAAACAGAGAAAGTAAACTTACGCTCAATAAAATCAAAAAACGGTTTCTCATAATCGTATTTTTTAAGTTTTAAAAATTTGTGTTTGTTTTGATAATAAGCTATTGCAATTTGTCGGATTTGGATTTAATCGATTAAAAACAATGATTTGACCTCCAAAAACTGAATTGGTTTAAAATGAGTAAAACAATTTTAAAAATATTGAAGAAAATCATATATGATTTTTAATTTTGTCCCATTATGGCAAAGCAATCCAAAGTTATTATTGAAAACAAACGCTTTCAATTAACGATTGAACGTTTGAGCTATCAGATTATTGAGAACTACAATGATTTTGCTGATACCTGCATCATCGGTATCCAGGAGACCGGAGCAATTTTTGCCCAAAAGATCTACGACCAGATCAAAAGGCATAAAAAGAATGCTGAAATTCCATTCGGTAAACTGGACATCACTTTCTACAGGGATGATTTCAGGATCAGGAAAAAACCGCTTGAGGCAAGCCGGACTGAAATAGGTTTTCTGGTTGAAGACAAAAAAGTCATCCTGATAGATGATGTATTGTATACCGGAAGAACCATTCAGGCGGCATTGGCAGCGATCCAGCATTATGGAAGGCCTAGAAGCGTCGAGTTGGTCGTGCTGATTGACAGGAGATTCAACAGACACCTGCCTATCAAAGCCAATTATATCGGGTTGATGGTGGATTCCCTCGATGAAGCGTATGTGGAAGTCGTATGGGATGAAACGGGCGCTGATCGTGTAATTTTATTTCCATCAAAAAAGAAATGATATGGGGAAACCGCAACTTTCGGTAAATCATGTAACAGGCATTAAGGAATTAAGCAGGGAAGATATCTTTTTGATTTTTGAAACTGCTAATGAATTTAAACAGGTGATCAACCGGCCAATTAAGAAAGTTCCTTCTCTGAGAGATATCACCATCGCCAATCTTTTTTTTGAAGATTCTACCAGAACCAAACTCTCGTTTGAATTGGCAGAAAAAAGACTTTCTGCTGATGTGATCAATTTTTCTGCTTCTTCTTCCTCTGTAAAAAAAGGTGAAACCCTGATCGATACAGTCAATAATATACTGTATATGAAGGTGGACATGATCGTCATGAGACATCCTTCTCCCGGAGCACCACATTTACTCGCAAAACATGTAAATGCCAATATTGTCAACGCAGGTGATGGCACGCACGAACACCCGACGCAGGCTTTGCTGGATACTTTTTCTATTTATCAGCATTTCAACGGGGAGATCAAAGGTAAAAAGGTGGTCATTGTAGGTGATATCATGCATTCGAGAGTGGCATTGAGCAATATCTATGCCATGCAAAAACTTGGCATGGAAGTCATGGTCTGTGGTCCTTCCACACTGATTCCGAAATACTTTCATGAATTGGGTGTTTTAGTAGAAAACAACGTTCAAAAAGCATTGGAATGGTGCGATGTTGCCAATATTCTGAGGATACAGTTGGAAAGGCAGCAGATCCGTTATTTCCCTTCTTTGCGCGAGTATGCCATGTATTTTGGGGTGAACAGACAAAGACTGGATAATCTGTCCAAAAATATTCTGATCATGCACCCGGGCCCAATCAACAGAGGTATAGAGATCACCAGTGATGTTGCTGATTCTGAGCATTCTATCATACTGGAACAGGTTGAAAACGGTGTGGCAGTCAGAATGGCGGTGCTTTACCTCTTAGCCTCCACAAGGAAATAGCTGTGTTAATGAATTATTAAATCAGTCAGCCGGAATAATATTTTACTCTTTGCCCTTGTTTTTTGTCCGCAGGCCAAAGTGGTCTGTAATTGTTTTGCATGAAAATCTGTTATGGGGTTTCAGCAAATGTAATTATTTACAGGTATCGGATGTCGCAGGAAATGTCCGATGGGTTTGGGTAGCGTATAAATTCAAGTCAATCATTTTTTTGGTAAGGTGGAAGTTTTCGAGTGCATGATGCAAAATTTGTCCTGAATAAAATTGAAACAATTGAACTAACTATGGGTCATGTGCTTCCTGAGCGCGCACAGTAAAAGCTATCTGTTTAATCGGCTCAAAAAATAATATCAAAATTTTTATTGGTTGGATGAGCTTGACTTAAACTTAATTGTTAACATCTTACAAATAATTAAGTCTATTAAATATAATAATAATTTATAATATATATTTGCTTTTTTAT
>DDTL01000052.1 GCA_002344345.1 Saprospiraceae bacterium UBA2365 | reverse complement strand
TTTTTAAAGTGTTCTTTATCAATAATTTCATTTCACTTGTCAGCAATATTGAATAGATGTGTAGCATCATTTTACGAATAACACCTTAAATAATTCTCTTATTTATATTAAGTTTTTAGTCAATAAATGCAATTAAAAATTTAAAAATTCCGACAATTTAACCCTTGTACAATATTCATTTGGATTTACAGTTCTGACTTCGAGGATAGTGTCTTAAAAATTGAATTGGTGTATTTTTTGGAGGAAATTTAAATTATTTTGATCTTAGAAATAATGCCACACAGGATATTTACCCCGTAGGATGTAAATCCAAAGGGGTCTTACCCCCATACGGGCAGGCTCATAAGGGCAAGCAAAGGATTAACGAATTATGATTATAGATGTGTTGGACTTCTTAAATCAAAAATCCTTAATCAGAGCCTGCCCGTTGGGGCCTGCCCGTAGGAGCCTGCCCGTAGGGGCCTGCCCGTAGAGCTTGCCCGTATGGGCCTGCCCGTAGAGGCCTGCCCGTATGGGCCTGCCCGTAGGGGCCTGCCCGTAGGGGGATTCTTAAATAATCTTCCTCTTTGGTTCTGGCTCGTCAAGGTTAGGAATTACAAATCATTCCAGGTTTAGAGTATTCTGTTGTTTCCCAATTCAATATTCCTTAACTTCAGAACATCATATTGAAAACTTGGTAAGATTTTTGTTAAAACTTCTTTAATTTAAATAGAATTATTACTTTCGCGCTGTTAAACTGTATAAACTAACATTATTTAATAAAAAAATTATTCGAAATGAGAACAATTAGATTGCTTTCCTTAATAGCTTTGATCGGTTCTTTGTTGTTTTCTTCCTGCGTTTCTTCAAAGAAATACAAAGATCTGATGGCTGATAAAGATGCACAAAAAGCTAATTACGACAAAAAATTGTCAGATTTAAATGCACAAATGAAATCCCTTGAGGATAAAAATGCTTCAATGACAGCCAAATATGGAGAGTTGGAAAATAATTTTAAACTTTCTGAAAAACAAAAACTCGAGTTTCAGAATTTATCTGAAGAAAGAGCAAAAGAATTGGCTAAAATCAAAAATGAATTAAAAGTAGCTTTCTCATCCATAATTGACAGCGATCTCCAAATTACTGAAAAATTTGACAAATTATATGTGAGCCTTCCAAACAGGGTTTTATATGATAAAGGAAGTGATAAAATTTCCAAAACAGGTTTGGACGTGGTTAAAAAACTAGGTGGAGTATTTAAAAAGAATCCTAAAATGGATGTTGTTGTTGAAGGTCATACAGATGATGATCCTGTGATCAGAACAAAACATTTGTTCAAAGACAATTGGGGATTAAGCACTTCAAGATCAGTTAATGTTGTGAGAGAATTGATAAAGCTGGGTGTACCATCCAAACAATTATCTGCTTCAGGTCGTGCTGATGCCGTCACTTCCGGAGAAATCATGCAGGGAAAAGACCCAAAAGCTTACGACAGAAGAATTGAGTTCATCATCACTCCAGATGTACACAAATTGTATTCAATCGCCGAAGCCATCAAATAACATATTTTTGATATAATAAAAAAAGCGGAGCAAATAGCCCCGCTTTTTTTATTTCTCTGATTTTTCATGTGACAATCCGGTTGAGGTTTGTTCAGGATACCACCTGATTTTACCGGCAAAGTCATTACTCAGAATATTTTATTTCCTTCAGATATAATCCCTCGGCGGGCACAGACCAAGGTTTACTCAATGGACATTGAGTTCTAAATGATTCCCTCAATTCCTGAATGTGCATTTTGCCCAATCCAAACTGAAGACTGGCACCTACGATCAATCTGACCATTCCTCTCAGAAAGCGATTGGCGCTAATATGAAATTCATATTCATCATTCACCAGATCAAAATGCCAATATATATCATTCAATTCACATACTTTTGTTTTTACATCAGACATCGTTTTGCAAAAGGGTTCAAATTCACGGTTCTCTTTAAAAATCAAAGCAGCCTCTTCCAATACTTTTTTATCAACATCCCTTATCTGTGGAAAATAAAAGCTTCTGTTTTGTTTAAAAGGATCTTTACGTCCATGCAATTTGTAGATATAGGATCTTTCCATTGCGTCAAAACGTGCGTGAAAATCTGAATTAACCAATACTGCATCCCTGAGCGCTATATCAAATGGCAATAAATGATTCATCGAATACAAAAAATCAATGGGTAATTCATGTTCATAATCAAAATGAAAATAGCTCTTCAAAGCATGCACTCCGGCATCTGTTCTGCAGCAACCTGTGATTTGTATTTCTTGCTGCAACTTGATGGACAGTCGGTTCTCCAGGATTTCCTGAACAGATACTCCATTCGGCTGGTTTTGCCAACCACAAAAGTTTGTTCCGACATAACTGATCTGAGCTCTGTATCGCATTTAGTTTATTTAAATGATTATTTTTGACATTCTTAACAAATCTTATAAATCAATTTGTTTTCAATTAATCAAACTAAAGCATTTACCAATTGACATTCTGAGTTTCTTAAGATCCTGGATTCTGATTACCAAATACTTCATTTAACTAATTATTTCCGTTAATTTTTTAAAATTAACTGTAAAATTATAAAAAACGACCATCTATTACATCAACAAACAATGTCGAAAGAAATTAATTTGCTATTTTTACATTGATTGTTTGAGTTTGAATTAGTAAATTGCAGAATGAAGATAATTGCTGTTTGTTTAGGGAATATTTGCAGGTCTCCACTGGCTCATGGAATTTTACATCATTTGGCTTCAGAGTATAAACTGGATGTATATGTTGATTCAGCCGGAACAGGTTCATACCATGCCGGAGAATCTCCCTGTGATGGCTCCAAGCAGGTAGCACTGGCCAAGGGCATTGATATACGGCATTTTAAAGCCAGACAAATCACTGAAAATGATCTGGAATACTTTGATCTTATTCTGGCAATGGATGCATCCAACTACAACGACCTGAACCGAATGGCAAAAAATAGAATGCAGAAAGATAAAATCCGGATGATCCTGAATTATAGTTTTCCTGAACAAAACCGATCTGTACCTGACTCATATTTTACCAGGAATTATCAGGAAGTTTTTGATCTATTGTATGGTGCTTGTCAGGAATTGATAAAAGAGGTCCGGAATAACACATCTCAAGAAAAGTAATAATGAACAGTATAAACAGGATCTTACAATAAATAAATCAATATGAAAATTCTAACGATCAAGCAGTTTTCAGATGAAGCAAAAGCCATGATGTACAAACACAGGTTGGACGAAGAAGGTATTCATTGCATCATATCTAATGCGATTGTTTCGACTTTATTTCCATTGGGAGCAGGAGCATTTAGCTTACAGGTTCTCGAAGATGATTTTGATGCTGCCCTGGCTATAATTAACGAATTGGATCAACTATATACAGAGGATTAATATGGATTTGATTAAGAAAGCAATTTTCGATTACATCGGCATACTGCATATACTGAAAAAATCTGGAAATTGGGGTTATATGGCTATTGTAGCTTTTATTACTTCCATCCTGGGTCTCAGCGCATTATTTACAGCATATAAAACAGGAGCTTATATAGCTGATTATTTTACAGAGCTATATCCATTCAGTTTTGGGAAAAAAGCAGCAGATACATTTTTACATCTGGTTCCTTTCACCTACATTTTTGCCATCATGTTGGTAAAATATATCATATTCATAGCTGTCGCTCCATTACTGGACAACCTGAGCCGAAAATTAGAGGACAACATGTTCTCTTCAGGGAGAATAAATTTGAAATATACTTATCTACAGCATTTTAAACATGTTTTAAGGATCACGGGGCGGGCATTCTACAAAGAGATATTATGGACCATATTATTTAGTGTAGTGGGAATCATCGTACCTGTTGCCGGATTGATCGGTTTTTTCATCACTCAGTCTTACTATATAGGCAGTTGTTATACCCAATTGGTATTGACCAGAAAAAAACCAATGGAAGAATTACTTTCATGGACCAAGGAAAACAGAGGATTGGCTTTGGGCAATGGTGCTGTTTACCTGACCATATTGCTCATCCCTTTTTTGGGTTTGTTGCTGGCATCAGCTTTAGCTATATTTGCAGCGACAAAATCTGTTATAGAGTCACAAAATAATTGATTTTCAATTCAATTCGAATTTAAGCTGAATTCGACCTGCCTTTTCAGCTTTTCTACTATGTCTTTAAAACCTGTATCTGTATCCATCATATCTCTGACCGCTTTATGAGAATATAAAACTGTCGAGTGATCCTTGGCAAAAAACTCTCCAATATTTTTTAAGGATTCCGAAGTAAATTCCTTTGCGAAGTACATAGATAATTGTCTGGCAACAACCACTTCACGTTTTCTGCTTTTTTTCCTTAGATCTTCCACCGGAATACTGAAGTAATCTGCTACCAACTTTTGGATATTTTCGACGGTGATCTCTTTTTGAATATGATTCACAAAACTTTCGATCACCTGATTGGTGAGATTCAGGTCAATTTCATGCTCTGTAAGTGCAGAAGTTGCAATCAGGCTAACCAAAACACCTTCCAATTCTCTTATACTGCTTTTTATATTCTGACTGATCAGATCTATAACATCATGTGACATTTCCACCCCTTTCTGATTCATTTTCGCTTCCAGTATAGCTATCCTCGTTTCAACATCGGGAACCTGCAGGTCAGTCGTCAACCCCCATTTAAACCTGGAAATCAATCGATCCTGAATCCCTTCAAGATCTTTAGGCGCTCTGTCAGAAGTGATGATGATCTGTTTATCATATTGGTGGAGGTAATTGAAAATATTGAAGAATATTTCCTGGGTTTTTTTTCTGCCATCCAAAAACTGAATATCATCGATGATCAAGAGATCAATGAGTTGATAATAATGGATGAAATCGTACATCACATTATTCTTCAAGGCCTGAACGATTTGATTTGTAAACCGCTCAGTATTCGTGTACAAAACCCTTTTATCAGGAAAGTTTTTCAGTGTTTCATTGCCAATGGCATGAGCCAGGTGTGTTTTACCGAGGCCTACGCCACCATGGATGATCAGTGGATTAAATGCGGTTTTACCCGGGTTCTTTGCAATGGCTATCCCTGCGTTCCTGGCAAGTTTATTACAAGTGCCCACGATAAAATTTTCAAAAGTGTATTCAGGTTTCAACTCGGAACTAAACATAAAATCCTTCAAAGCAGGATCAATTCCAGCTTTTTGAGAAGCATGCAGGGCTTCTCCTTTTTTTCGCATGGCTTCAATGGTATTCCCTTTGATATCGCGATGGTTCTCAACAAAAATCTGGTATTCCAACCTGCCTTTGGGTCCAAGTTCTTTACTGATAGCCAATTTTAACAGATCGATGTAATGTTGCTCCAACCATTCAAAGAAAAATTTATTCGGAACTCTGATCAATAAGGAATCATTGTTCAATCCAATTGGTTTGACAGGCTCAAACCAAGTTTTATAAGCCTGAGGAGTGACATGCTCAGCAATCGTCTTTAAACATTTAGTCCAAACTTTTTCATGCGTGAGCATCATCGGATCTTCAGCTTGATTTTTATTAAACGATTAAAATTCTTTTACTTTAAAACAAAGGATGAACCTCCTATTCTATTGTTTTTCGAATCACAAAAATATAAAAACTTTCATTAAATTATCATGAATTATTGACTCTATAATGTATAAAATCAATCATAATATAAAAGGATTTAAGCGTCAAAAAATTAAGAGATAGTTACCACTCAATCAATTTTGATATTCTCACTCTTAAACCATTTATTGAGGGTTTTAGGCTCAAAAAACACATCTATTCTTCCTAAAATTATCCCGCCCCAACCTGCATGGTTGATCAATACTTCTTTTCCGATTGCGTTCATGACCCTTATTGGTTCATTCAAAAAACTATGTGTATGCCCACCAATCACCAAATCAATGTTTTGAGAGTTTTTTGCTATAACAAGGTCAGATGCGGTGGCATCATCATATTCAAGACCAAGATGTGAAAGACAGATCACATAATCGCATTTTTCTTCATTTTTGAGGTAGGCTGCAGTTTCATTAGCCGCTAAAACAGGGTCATTGTAGATTGTATTTCCAATAAATTTCTCAGGAACCAACCCCCGCATCTCAACGCCAAGGCCAAAAACCCCAATCCTTATCGGACCTTTTCGAATAATAGTATATGGTTTAAGAATCCCTTCAAGCGGAGTATCTTCTATTCCGTAATTGGCATTTACGATCTGAAATTTTGCTTTGCCCAATTGCCTGGCAAGATTGTCCAATCCAAGATCAAACTCATGATTTCCAATGGTTGCGACTTCATAACCAAGTTCATTCATAAGCATAATTTCCAGTTCCCCCGAATAGAAATTAAAATAAGGTGTACCCTGAAAATAATCGCCTGCATCCAGGAGTAAAACATGCTCATTTTCTTCTCTGATGTTTCGTATAACTTCAGCTCTTTTGGCAACACCACCGAGTCCCTGATTACGACTGCCATCCATCGGAAAAGGTTCGATCCTGGAATGCGTATCATTTGTATGTAATATAGTGATTTTGATGTACTTATCCTGAACAGTCTGCCCAAGTGAATAAACTGCGGTGGTCAGGATCAGAGATAATATTACTCCCAGATTAATCAAACTTCTTTTTCTCATAATGCTTCCATTTAATTTTTATCCCGCTTCACTATCCAAAAAAAGTGCAGATGTTATGGAAAATATCCTTTGGAACAAACAGGATCATTTCTTGACTGATAAGTTATTCAGAATTAATTTAATATAAATCGTCCATCGAGTTTTCCCCGGATAATATCTCCGGATTTACCTTGATCTTCAAACCATTTTACCAAGACATCCCTGATCAACTCTCCGGTATTGATACGGGGCTTTCCCACAAAATAAATGCAGTTGTCTCCTCCGTCTGCTATATAATCGGGCATTGCTACAGTATATATTTTATCAGCAATTATAGGTTGTCCACCTATCTCAAGACCATCCAATTCCTGGCCTTTCCCGGTAATTTTGATCCCTTCGCTAACTGGCCAGCCTCCATATTCTATCATTTTTTTAGCAAATTGTACCAAATCACTCCCGGGAACTTCCACTACCATCAAATAATTTTCAAAAGGCATTAATTCGAAAACTTTTCCCTTGGTGATAGGGCCGGCTGGTATTTGGCCTATCCGCAGGCCTCCATAATTTTGAATGGCAAAATCAACTTTTTTGCCGCTTATTTCAGCCGCTTTTACCAGCAAGATATCAGCGACCAAATTACCTAAAGTTGATTCAGGTTTCTGACGGTTAAGTTCTGTCCCGATCATGGCCAGGACTGTATTCATTTCACTTTCCAATTGCTGTTTGTAAGGTTTGATCAGCATATTGATGGCCTCGCTCTCGCCGGTAATCCTGTGGTCTATTCTGACATATGAACCATCAGATTTTACAGGTTGATATAAAGTATAACAGGATGTCAAAAACAGTATAGATAACACTGTCAACATATATGAAAATCTGAGAATAAGGTGCTTTGTCATAATTATTTGTATTAAAAAATGTCAAAATTCAATCCATTTAAAAAAATCCATATTAGAATTTGAATCAGAGATATTGCAGATATCCTGGAACCAAAACATCGAAACAAAAATCAAGCGCAAAAAATTGAGCTGAATCAGATTTTCCTGCTAATTGTTCTTTTTCAAAAAAACGACTGAGCTTCTTTGATAGCGGCTTTTTTTGCTGTGTCGATGGGATTACTCTGACTAATATGCTTTAATAAATTATTGCTGTATGAAAGTGCGTCCTGGGATTCAGATTCATTGGCAGCCAGTGCAACTAGTTCTATCAATTGATCCTTGCTTGTTTTGATGATCTGCCAAAGTGTCACAGATACGTAAAGTTGCTGTGCTATGTTATGTTCAAACTCCTGATTTACAGCAAGGATCAGCACATTTTTCAGGTCTGAAACACTCATTTCCTTTGATCTTAATCTAAGCAACATTTGATCCAGGGAAAGCCTTTCACACATCAGGATGATCCTTTCGTAAGCCTGCAGGCGCAAGGGGAATGTCTGACTTTCTTTTTTTTGCAATTCTCCCTGAATTTCAAGATGCTTTAAACTGATCTGACCTTTAATATACGTTCTCATCAGGTAGAAAACAGTAAGGAAAACAACCAATGCCGGAATTGTAATTTTCAATAAATCCAAAACGAAATCCATAAACTTTTTTTTATTTCACAAATATATAACTACTTCCCTTTAAAGTGTGATTTCAAGGGAAGAATCCCTCAGATGAATTTTGTAAATATACTCAAAGTCGGGTAAGGCAGAAAAGTCAAAACAAAATTCAGTCATTGCCGGGCAAATTTTCCTCAAATGCAAACCCTGAGTCAAACTCTGGAATTAAAAGTCGTGGATGAAAAACCAGGATTTTGTTTTGACAAATAATTCAGGCATTTTGTTGAGTGGATAAAACTGATACCTTAGCTAAACCAATGGATAGAAAATCTCAATCAGTTTCAGATACTGATATTATGGAGCTATGTTCAGGCATTTATTCGCTGGATCAGAAAAAATATTTCATTCCCGAACTGATTCCCATAACCAGATATTTTTGGCTCAAAGGGTAATCGCTGTTTGAAAAAGAATTAAAATAGTACCTCAAATTTGGTTCGATATAGAACTGAGTACTCCCATAAAATCCGGTCATATACCTGACTCCAGCATAAAGGGATAATCCCACCCGGGTTTTAAAAGGGGAAAAATAACCATTTCCATCTGCACCATAATAAGTGGGTTCTATGCTTTCATCAAAAATTCGCCCCGAACTATAGTTCAAAATGTTAAAAATAAGTCCTGCATTAAATTCAAGTCCAAAATTTGAACCGGCATAGCGGTAGCCCATAATAACCGGAACATCGACCATACTAAAACGATTGTTGGTTGTCAGTTTTTCTTCTCCCATAACCTCAATGGTTGTGGTATCTCTGTGAATTTTATAACTACCATCTTCGTTGAACATTGTATCTATGGTGATCTGGGTTTGAATTTTAATCATATTCTGTTTAACAAAATAAAATTTCTCATTTAGTTGGGCGTATTGTATCCCTGTTTTGGCAAGCAACCCTGTAGGGTGCATATAACCTGCCAATAGGTTCACATTATAAGATACTGACCCGAATTCAGTTCCTGCTCTTTCAGTCAGGTAATGTTGATTTTCAGAGGCAAAATGCTGAATTCCCAGCTTCTGAAAAGGAAAATCGATCCCTGCGTTCAATTCAGCAAAAAAATAATGATTTGGATTGGAGTAGCAATGATTATTGATGCCAGGCCATAAGAGTTTCAATTCACTTTTTCTGTCAATCATGGCCTTATAAGGAAGTGTTTGCGGGGGAGATGTGAGTGATCCGTGACTTTTCAGGTTTTCAGTTACACCAGAATTTGGTTCCATCAAGTCAGAATCAGTATACCGGACCCTATTAATATCCAATAAATTTGAAAAGTTTTCACCAATTCCTGAATGGTTTTGATGTAATGCCCCGTTCATCAGATCGAAGCTACTTTTTGTTTGAACTTTCACCTCATTCAGGCAATTCACAGGATAAGATGTAGGAAAAGCGTCTATGGAAGCGATGGCATTATTTTCAAGTTCAACCGGTTCCTTTTCTTTTTCGGCAAAAAAGTCTGAATAGAATAGGTAACCAAGTGTAAGTAATACCAAAGCGATCAGAATGATCCACAAATAAGGCTTTGACTTCCCTTGTTCTTCTATCAACCTGGCTTCCAGATCTTGCCAGGCTGTTTGGGGAACCTTAGATTGGTAATGATCGAGTTTGTCCTTAAAAAATTGATCCATAATTAGTCTGATTCATTCGTTTCTGTTATCATTTTTTGCAGCATCTGCCGCGCCTTCACGAGTTGTGACCTGGAAGTACTCTCAGTAATATTTAAAGCATCTGATATTTCCCTGTGTGAAAAACCATCCATCACATACATATTAAAAACGGTTCGGTATCCGACAGGTAGAATACCGATCATTGTCAGAATATCTTCTTCCTGCAGTTTGTCGATAGAAGTACAATGAAATTCTTTATTTTCGGCGGCAGATAACTCCATCCAATCTCTGACTTTTCTTTCAGTCTGGATTTTTCTGAGCGCCACATTGACTACCACCTTCTTCAACCATCCTTCAAATGATCCTTGAAAATTAAACTGTTTAAGGCTTTGAAAAATCCGTATAAAACCATCCTGCAAAGCATCCTCGGCTAATGCATTATCCGGAAAATATCTCCTGCAAACAGTCATCAGAATACCAGAGTATTTATCAAACAATACCTTTTGATAGTTTCTATCATTCTGTAAACAACCTAAAATAATTTCCCTGTCTGACATGTTTATTAGTCAGGCTTTTTTAATACAGATAATCAAATCATTTATTGCGCTGCCTGATGCAATTGATTTTAAAGAATAATTTTTTGAAATATTAAAAAAAAATTTATATATTAAGCTTTAGGGTCGCCATCCACCACTTCAGCATCATCAATTAAAGCATCTCCATCCTCATCCTTATCATCCATTCCAGGCAGTTCCACAGGTTCAATTTTTTTGTCCTTTTGAGTGCTTGGCGGGATGATTTCAACATCTTTACCAAAATCTCCATCTGCATATCTTGCCGCTTTCTCAAAAAAGCTATCTTTACCTTCTAAAGTCGATTTTTTGAGATCTACCGGATTTTCTGCCCATTCAGATTTTGGCTTAGCTTTTTCTTCAGCAGCGAATTCATCAGCTTTTTTAATCGTTTGTTCCAATTTTTCACCTGCCTCCTCAAAAAAGTCTTTTGCTTTACCAAGCACCGTTTTTCCTGCTGACATGATCTTTTCCCCGACATCTTCAGAAATATCCTTAGCTTTTTCTGCCATCTCTTTTCCCGGCCCTTCCATAAATTCCTTCGTTTTTCCATAAAACTTCTCACCGGTATCAAGAATAGCGTCGCCAAATTTTTCTGCAGTCTCCGCAGTTTTCTGATAGAGTTCACTCTCCTTTATATCTTCAGCGATGTCTTTCGCTTTTTCTTTCGTTTTATCCCATATTTCCTTTGCACTCTCAGCAGCACCTTCCTTCTTGGGTTCAGGTTTATCCTGATACTCTTCCTTCAGACTTTGCAGAATTCGCTCACTTTCAGCTACCAGATCTTCCCTGGTCTCAACGGCTGGTTTATCTTCTTTCACCGGCTCCTGTACCACAGGAGGTTCAGCAGCATTTTTTACAACAGCTTTGGCTCCAAATAAAATCTTTTTGAAATCATTAAATATACTCATATCTTTTTAAATTTATTATATTTTAAAATTATTATACTATTCCTTATAAA
>DDTL01000132.1 GCA_002344345.1 Saprospiraceae bacterium UBA2365 | reverse complement strand
GTCCATTTTCTCTGTTAAAATTCCTGCAAAGCGACTTTTTTGGGGGTAAGCCCTCAAAAACGTAGTGTCTTGAAAATTGAATTCGTGCATTTTTTGGATCAACTTTTAAGAAAGTTGATGAAAAATTAATGCTCTCAGAATATTTACCCCGTAGGATATATATCCAACGGGGTGAACCCCGTAGGATGTAAATCCAACGAGGTTCTTCTATCAAATTCCTCATTGGTTCTGGCTCGTCCAGGTTAGGTGGAACAGTGTTACATCCCTTTTTCTACAATTCAAAATGGTCACCAAAATATAGACCTGACATAAAAATGCGTACAACCAATCTGATATAACGGACACCCTATCTAACATGGCGTACACCGATCTGTCATGGCGGACCTGATCCGCCATCCCGCACACCAGCGACTTGTTATGAAGGACTCTTCATTACTCCTTATAAGGAACCCTTCAATGCCCGGGATTCCGGGTCAAGCCCGGAATGACACTATAGTGTTTAGGCGCTTAGGAGCCAAAACTAACTAACATGTTGTTCGTTTTTGATGTTAGTTAGTCCATTTTCTCTGTTAAAATTCCAGCAAAGCGACTTTTTTAGGGGTAAGCCCTCAAAAACGTAGTGTCTTGACAATTGAATTCGTTCATTTTTTGGATCAACTTTTAAGAAAGTTGATGAAAAATTAATGCTCACAGAATATTTACCCCGTAGGATATATATCCAACGGGGTGAACCCCGTAGGATGTAAATCCAACGAGGTTCTTCTATCAAATTCCTCATTGGTTCTGGCTCGTCCAGGTTAGGAACATAACAAACCAACAAGTTGTTAGACCCGGCTGTTGATTGAACTCATTTTTCTATTCTATCATACCGCTCCATGACTTTTTTTGGCTTATCCACAAAAAATTTTAGTACTTTCTGATTCAACCCTTATCGGGTTGTATTAAGTGAGATTCTATTTCACGGCATTGCATGCCTTGTTATTGATATTCAACCACTTCGCGGTTTTTTTTGGCTTATTCACAAAAAATTTTGGTACTTTCTGATTCAACCCTTATCAGGTTGTATTAAGTGAGATTCTATTTCACGGCATTACATGCCTTGTTATTGATATTCAAGCACTACGTGGTTTTTAATTAAGTATTCCTATCGATATAGGCATAACAAAGCGATACTAATCAATCACTTAGTGGTTTTTCATTTAAGTATTGCTTACGATAAACGCATAACAAAGGGATATTATTGAATCCTTTCGTAATTTTCATTTTTCCTGCATGTATACCCTGAAAGGGTTAAATATCAATAACTTTAGGTGAAACCTAAAGAAATGGTGATGATCTCAGACAACCCGGAAGGGGTTGAATATCTGAAGGATCGCTTTAAAATTGTGCAGGATTGAGGCGTTTAAAAGTCAAAACTAACCTACATATTGTTCGTTTTTGTGATCATGTGATGATTCATTATGATAATAGCGAGCAATGATCCACTCAGAAGCATCACTTCCTATGAAATAAATACCTCCAATTAATCTCCAATCAGGTAGTTTCGTTTGGTATTGTACATGAGTAAATAGCCTCTTTTTTCAGCATCACGCAAAAAAGAACGATTCACCAGAGATTCCAGTAAGGCTTGCTTTTTGATGAAAGGATCCAGTAATTTTTCTACTCTGCCGGTTTCAATACCAATTCTTTTTGCAAGATCAATAAAGTCCTTTTGAGAAGGATGCCCCGTCCTTTTATATCGTTCACTTTTATGATCATCGGCAAATAAACCTTTATCCAAAGCCTGATCTGTATCGTTCACATGGAGCCGGGTATTGATCAGATCATAAGCAGGGCTTAACAAATGATCACCGTTCATGGATTCCAGGAGCGCAAAGTTTTTTAGGTGAGCATCGCCATTCGAAAAAAGAAAATTGAATACAACTACAGAAAAATACTTCTCTATCTCTACCCGCCATGCCGGAACATATTTTTGAATAAGAAGTCCGGCTTCTTCATAACTGAAATCATACTTGAAATTAGCCCCGTCTTTTTCTTTGGTTTTTCCTGCCAGAGTTGCAAAATCTTCCAGGCTCCATTTGCTGCCATCCGGCTTTATATCAAAACGCTTTGTGATATATGCAGGTGAGCCATTGTTGAAAAATATCATTGCATTTTCAGCTGTTTTTATCCCGTAAACCTGCCGGGCCAGCTGCATGGTGAGGTGTTCATTGGCAGGCACCTGGTCCACTTTATGTAAATCTCCCGGAATGGGCTTTAGTATGTAAGTACCCTGTTCTCCGGCTTTAGTCAATCTCAATACATTTTTGTCAAGGACCAAACTCAATTTTTCCTGGACTCCGGAAATGGAGATACGCTTGCGATTTTCCATGAACAATTCAGCCACTTCTTCGCTTTGATCCGGTTGGTCATAAGGTAATACATGACTTACTTTTTTGCCGTTGAACAAATTTCTCAAACATCCGGGACTGTAGGTCTGATAGTTTTCTGCCAGAGTTCCAGGGCATACATTAATGGCTAAATTAAGCTCACTTTTTTTCATTGTGACCATTTTAATTTTGATGTTTTGATGCTTGAAATAACCTGTCCGATAAAGTTATTCATTTCATTCAATATGCTGTTTCATTGTAAGAATGAGGTTAATAGTCATTTAGCATTTAGTCTTTTAGCATATTCTGTTTACCTGGGTCAAAATTTCAGTTTTTACAGCAATTTATTGTTCTTTGTACAATGTACAATGTCAAATCCCGGAGACTAAAAGACTAAATTGCTTTGACAGTTACTGCACCTATCGTATCCCACCGAGCTATCGCCATCAACAATCCGAAATGGTCATCCTCATCGATCCGTAGATGGTAACACTGTAGTTTTTTATTATGTCCTTCACTCAACATATTAAAGAAAAAGGGAAATAAAAATTCACTGCTGTATTCCATTTGGGTTTTAGGTAAAGTCAGGCTGATCGCAGGCATGTTTGGGTCATTAAAATACTGTTGGTCATAACTGAAAATAAAATGGCGCCGGGATTTTTCAGCAAGTATCCCTGCCAGGGTACCGTTGCGATATACAGCAGCTTTTCTCATATTGCATTGATTTAAAACAATCTTTTTACTTCGAGCCTGAGTTCCAAACCTAAAACATCCGACAGTTTACCCACGACTTCCAATGAAGGATTGCCTTCACCTCTTTCCAACTTATACAAAGTATTGGTACTGATGTGTGCCAACTCAGACAGGTGTGGTTGGGTAATATTCAATTCCTTCCTTCTTTTCCTGATCGTTTCTCCTATGTACCTGACTAACATTATATTGTGATTTTGACATCAAAAGTATTGATTTCTTATGTAAAATACAACAATAATCACATTATACTGTGATTTTACACACTTTTTACCTTAAAGAACCTGGAAAATCCGTCAAAATCACATGATAGTGTGATTATTAATGCCGGGCCTGGTGAAGTAGTCTTATTTTTTTTAAAGACTGATCATCAAGACTGAAGGATGTAGCTGGTCAAAAGGATACGGATTTTGAATAATAGCGTTATAAAAACTTCTCAGTCTTATTCATCGATACCGGTTGATTCGCCATTCCGGGAATTTTTTTACTCAATATTGCTATCAATTCTCTTGCCTGAAGTGGTTCAGTTTGAACCGAAATGTTCAGGGGGTCAACTTCGGTCAACTATGAGGGTCAAACATTCCATCAATCGGGGGGTCAATTCTTTGTTAATAGAAAAATTGGTTTGACAGCGTATTTTGTAAAGCTTTTTCAGATTCGTCAGACGGTGGCTGACCAATTGAATACACAAGATAAAATTCCTGACTTGTACCCAATGAGTT
>DDTL01000025.1 GCA_002344345.1 Saprospiraceae bacterium UBA2365 | reverse complement strand
GGGTTCGAATCCCTCACTCTCCGCAACTTTTTTTAAAAGTTTTTTCTTTTAGACAAATAAATTATTATTTTTATCCTTTGTTTTAATCAATTAGTTAATACTTAATCAAAGAATTATGCGAAAATTACTTGTTTTACTTACTGTGTTTGTGGCAACTGCTTACTTCAATGCATTCACATTGCTAGCTGCTGAAGGGGAAGTGACCATGTATCAAACCCTTAAAGAAAAATTCATTGAAGGGGACTGGAGATTTATGAGTTTGGTTTTGATCACGCTCATTTTGGGTCTGGCTTTTTCTATTGAAAGGATCATAACTTTGAATATCGCAACGGCCAATGTCGAAAAATTAATGAGTAAAATCGATAATCACCTGGCAAACGGAGATGTTGAAGCAGCAAAAGAGTTATGCAAATCAACTGCAGGCCCAACCGCAAGTGTATTGTATGAAGGCCTGAAAAATGCCAATCAAGGTCCGGAAGCTGTTGAAAAAGCAATCGTTACTTATGGATCAGTCCAGATGGGTTTGCTGGAAAAAGGCCTGGTATGGATTTCATTGTTCATTGCAACCGCTCCGATGCTTGGGTTCCTTGGAACTGTAATTGGTATGATCCAGGCATTTGACAAAATTGAAGCTGTTGGGGACATTTCACCTTCCATCGTTGCCGGAGGTATTAAAGTGGCTTTGTTGACCACAGTATTTGGTTTGGTAGTAGCAATTATTTTACAGATATTCTACAATTATATCATATCAAAAATAGATGGTATCGTCAATAAAATGGAGGATGCATCTATAAGCCTGGTTGATATTATGGCAAAGAATAATGTTTTTAAATAATGACCAAATTGGAACGAAATGTATAGATTTTTAATAAAAAATGGGCAACTGCTATCTGTATTGGTATCAGTAGTGGTTATTGCCATCTTTTTTATCTTTGTCATGGTCGGTTTGAACAATTCAGGTTTTGATATGTCAACTGATCTGAACATGCACAAAAAAGATGTAACATTCTTTGATGCTGGCTTGTATCTGACAGTAGCATTATTCGTGGTTGCAGTATTGGCATGGATTCTGTTTTCAGTTTATCATCTGGTCACAAACCCAAAGGGATCTATCAAATTTATGCTTGGTGGTTTGGTGATGGTTGGTGTTTTTGTGCTATTCTTTTTTATGACCAATTCAGAAGTAACAGGTAAACTAGCCGAATTGATGTCAAAATTAAACGTGAGCGATACAGTGCACAGGATGATCTCAGGTGGTATCAGTACTTCTATAGTTTTGGCTGCCGTTGCAGTTATCGTAATGTTAGGAACCGAATTAGTTAATATTTTTAAATAAATTCATCATGGCAAGAAAATCCAGCAGAGACAGGCTTAATAATGAAATTAATGCCGGCTCAATGGCGGATATTGCTTTCCTCCTTCTGCTTTTCTTTTTGGTGACAACAACCATAGCTGAAGATAAGGGTGTGTTGGTTTTGTTACCACCATGGTCTGATGAAAAGCCTCAGGATGTTAAAATTCACCAGCGGAATGTTTTTTCTGTGTTGGTCAATGCCAATAATCAACTACTTGTTAGGGGAGAAGAAATGGACATTGATAAGTTGAAGGAAACCGCAAAAGAATTCATCATCAATCCAAACAGAAGAGAAGATATGTCCGAAAGTCCTCAAAGAGCAGTTATTTCTCTTAAAAATGACAGGGGTACAAAGTATGGAAGGTACCTGGAAGTGTATAATGAGCTAAAAGCTGCCTATTCTGAATTGAGGAACGACCGGTCACAACAAAAATTCGGGAAATTTTTCGATGATTTAACACAGGATCAACGAAAGATCGTTATTGATGAAATTCCACTGATTTTATCAGAAGCTGAAGCCACCAGTTTTGGTGAAGAATCTAAATAACAACTAAAATTAAATTCATGAGTAAATTTGAAAGAAAAAGTGGGAAAAACTCTCCGGCTATTTCAACTGCATCATTACCTGATATTATCTTTATGTTGTTGTTCTTCTTCATGACAGTTACTGTTATGAGAACCGCTGAAGTTAAAGTAGCTATTCAGACTCCAAACGCAACTGAACTGACCAAACTGGAACAAAAATCCCTCGTGAATTTTATTTATGTGGGTCGGCCATATGAAAGATATCAATCAGAATTCGGAACCGCTCCAAGAATGCAATTGGGAGAAAAATTTGCGGATTTGGGTGATATCAGTTTCTTTTTGGAAGAACATAGGCTTAAATTGCCTGAAAATCAGAAAGATAAGATCATTACTTCTATGAAAATAGACAGTGATATTACAATGGGTATCGTTTCTGATATTAAAGATGAGCTTAGAAAGGCAGGTCAATTGAAAGTCAACTATTCTGCCAAACGCAGAGTGGATTAGAAATCAGGTTTTGAGTTTTTTTAGAAATCATTGTTCAAGACAACTATGATAAAATTGTATTACGTATAATTCTGATATATCTTTGTTTAATTAACCTGATTTTATAGAAATATTAAGAAGGAGGAAGCATTCATGTTTTCTCCTTTTTCATTTTTATCGGGTTAAATATGTTCTTTCAATTATGAATGTAATAAACGCAATTACTTCATGAGAAATTAGTATTTACTGACGTGCCAAAGAATTCATGATTAAAGATTCTGGCAAAATCCATGACCATTTTTGAAAATTGTATTATTTGGGTGTTCCGGATGAAATGAAATGGGTTTGGATCAATATCGTTTGAACAGTTGGTAATTTTATTCATTGCATCCAAGCATTTTATAAAAGGATTCTATTATATCTTTGTAATTGTTTAGCTCAATAGTCTATTAGTCTTTGGTCATTAGCTAATGAATTATATCAAGGGTTAAAACCTCTGATTCCAGGAAAACTTTGGTGTCTTTTGCTCAATGTACATCCTCAATCCCAAGAGACTACAAGCTAACAGACTAGTCAGCTAACCACTTGAATAACTACATTTCTTTTTGAAATATTGATCCAACTTCAAAAAAATTAATTTGTTGGTTTTCAATCGTTTTTCTTATTGATCACTAAAGGGAAACAACTGAAATCCAATAAAATATATTTCATGATTAACTAGTTATGCGAATCAAGGGTTAAAGTTAATTCTGCAGATAAGCAGGATTTTCTCACTTTTTTGCCTCGATCCTAAAGGATGAAAGNNTATCTTCCTTTAGGATTGAGGCCAAATAAAGGATTTTCGGAGCTTTTTTTCAACCCTTGATTCGCATTAGTTATAAAAAGCAGGGATTTTTGAGGCCAGTCTCAATATTCTCCTTTTAGGATCCATCGGTCATTTTCTAATGGCAATTTAAGTTTAGTCAATTTCAATAAATAATTACTATATGTTATTCTGTGATACAATCGGTGGACGATGTAGAAGTACGATTTGATTCTAAAATCGACAGGATGGATTATTCTTCACTCATATTTTAAGTATATATTTGCTGAATAATAAAATTAATATCAATTGAACCCAATATTGGATAGTAAGGGAAGTAATTTAAACAAAGATGATGTCCAGGTAGAAAAGGCGCTCAGACCTAAAGACCTCATCCAGTTTAAAGGGCAGAAAAGGCTTGTTGAAAATCTGTATATTTTCATACAGGCTGCAAAAATGAGGGGCGAAGCCCTGGATCACGTGCTTTTCAACGGACCTCCGGGGTTGGGAAAGACGACCTTATCTTACATTATTGCCAACGAACTTGGTGCAAATATCAAAATGACCTCTGGTCCAGTACTCGAAAAACCCGGGGATCTGGCAGGTCTATTGACCAATCTCCAGACAAACGATGTTTTGTTCATAGATGAAATCCATCGACTTAATAATGTGGTCGAAGAGTATCTCTATTCTGCCATGGAGGATTTTAAGATCGATATCATGATCGACTCCGGCCCGAATGCTCGGAGTGTTCAGATCAGCCTCGAACCATTTACCCTGGTAGGGGCAACCACCCGTATGGGCTTATTGACTGCACCGATGAGGGCAAGATTTGGAATCACTTTTCACCTTGATTATTATGATGTAGAAACACTTAAATCCATAGTTTTCAGGAGTGCTGCCATATTGAAACTGGATATTACAGATGATGGCGCTTACGAAATTGCCCGGAGAAGCAGAGGTACACCCAGAATTGCCAATGCATTGCTTCGTCGTATCCGTGACTTTGCTCAGATAAAAGGAGATGGGAGAATTGACAAGGAAATTGCGGTTTTTGGCTTAAGAGCGCTCAACGTAGATGAATATGGACTGGATGAAATGGATAATAAAATTTTGGGAACCATCATCCAAAAATTTAAAGGAGGTCCGGTGGGCATCAGTACAATCGCAACAGCAGTCGGTGAAGAAGCTGGAACTATAGAAGAAGTTTATGAGCCATTTCTTATCATGGAAGGATTTTTACAAAGAACTCCACGCGGAAGGGAAGCTACGGAGAAAGCGTATAAACATCTCAAAATACCGGGTTACAAGCGGGATCAAACTTTATTTGATGTTTGAAAAAATTGCAAAAAAATGACAGGGATCATCGTCTCATCAGGCCGGAATAACCGGATCAAATGTTCATAAACAGGCTCACTTATTTGCATTGAGGATCAATTCCCAGCACATATTTCCTGACCACGCCAATTTCACTGGCCGTATTTGAACCCTTAAAACCGGAAATCAAATCATCCTTCAGGTGGATTTCTGCTGCTTTTATATAGATTTTGGATAGGGGAAGATAGCTCCAGTGCCATTTTTCTTCTTCATAGCCATCTGGTCGAATGGTTCCCTTGGCAGTATATGGCTGATAAAAACCGAATTTGCCGGCATGCTCTATGAGCCATTTATAAAGTTTTTGACCTTCCGGAGAGCCAAACCACTGATTGTCCACACTGTTGAGATCTATGTCTGTTCCCCAATGATGTCTGGAAGTTCCAGGCATGGAACTGTATTGCAGGATTTCCATGGCCATTTCTTTTTCATCCTTTCTTCCATTGGCTTCAAGCGCCTGCCATTTACGCTCCCAAATTCTTTTTTGAGCGTCAAAATTGCGTGTGGCAGAGCGAATGATCAATTGAATACCGTCTTTGGCTGCCGCTTCCCGCATTTTCAGGAATTGGCTGTAAACTTCCTTCTGAAGATAAATTCCTGTTTTATCCGTATGTGATGGATCAATTTTTACAAAATCCGGCTGATTGGCCGGATCAAATTTTCCGGTTAAAAATTCAATGGAAATTTCCGGCTCGGCCTCAGCAGGTAGGGTATCCTTTTGAATTGATAGTTGGCTGGTTTTAATATTATCGGCTTCTTTTTTTTGGCTTTCGCAGGAAATTGTGCAACATATAGCCAATAAAAAGACGATTGATCTTAGCATGCTGGTCAATTTTTTAATAGGTGATTGAAATCATTTCAGTTTAGAAAAGATGGCATTTTTTCTTCAGCCAGGTCTTTTCTATTGCATCCAAACCATCAGAAAGTATTTCATATACTTTTTTGTGGTAATCATTCAACCACTCAATCTCCGGTTTGTTCAGAATACTTGTTTCGATCAATCCGGCGTCCAATGGAAACAGGGTCAGTGACTCATGACCAAGGAATTTGCCGAATGGAGTTGTTTTTACCTCTCTTGTCAAAATAAGGTTTTCGATCCTGATGCCATAAGCGCCTTCAAGATATACGCCGGGTTCGTTAGAAGTGAACATGCCGGGTTGAAGCGGAGTTTTTGATCTCTCGCTCAAAACAAAACTGATACCATGTGGCCCTTCATGAACATTGAGAAAATATCCCACACCATGACCGGTTCCATGAAAATAATTCAGGCCTTCGGACCAGAGAAATTGCCTGGCTAAAAGATCGACCTGGTAACCACTGATCCCTTGCGGGAAAACCAGCCTTTCAACCGCAATATGACCTTTTAACACCAGCGTAAAATGTAGTTTTTGTTCAGCCGTTGCATCTCCCAGACTAATGGTACGGGTAATATCGGTTGTGCCGTCTTCATATTGTCCTCCCGAATCGACCAGTAAAATGCCATTTTCCTCAATCATGGCACTGGAATCAGGATGTGCTGTATAATGAACGATGGCGCCATTGGATTTATAACCTACTATGGGTTCAAAACTTTCCCCATGGTATCCTGGCTGCAAACTCCTGAAATACCCGATTTTTTCACCAAATTCATATTCAGAAACCGTCCGGCTTTTCAGTTCATTTTCAAGCCACATGAACGCTTTAACAAGGGCGATGCCGTCTTTTTTCATCGCCTGGCGGATATTTGATACTTCCTTTTCGTTTTTGATGGCTTTCATCAGGGAAATCAATGAACCACCATCGGAGACTTTGCAGGAAAGACATGAGTAAATCTGCTCATTGGCAAGATTTCCTGCAAGATACAGGCTGGTGGTTTCAGGAAGTTCTTCCAGATAGGATTTAATTTGGGTATATGGCTGAACTGAAATATTGTCTTCCATTAATTTGGAAATCAGATCGTTATTGGTTTTAACAGGATCTACAAAAAGTACAGCATCGTGTTCCCTAATGATGGCGTATGAAATAAAAACCGGATTGCAGTCAATATCATTTCCACGCAAATTGAATAGCCAGGCTATTTCATCCAGGGCGGTGATGAGGTATTCAGTGCAATGATTATCTTTCATTTTGCTCCTTACCTTATCGAGTTTTGTGCTTGTACATTCACCTACAAAACCATCCGCATGGATCATTACTTTATTTTGGGGGACAGGCGGTCTGTCTTTCCATATCATTCCGATAAAATCATACCTTGTTTCCAGGGTCATACCTGATCCCTGGAACTCAGTCCGGTATCCGACTGCTTCTGAGTGAGAAATTACCCATGCATCGCAAGCAATCACTGAACCCGGTTGCAGATTTTGCTGAAGGAATTGTATATAATCAGGATTGTAATTATAAACTTTATGCAATTCAAATTCACTGTCAGCCAATTCCTTTTCTGCCTGAATGTAATACCTTGAATCTGTCCATACGCCTGCATGATCCATCGTGATCACAGCGGTGCCGGCAGAACCGGTGAAACCAGAAATCCATTCTCTGGTTTTCCAGTGATTTGCAACATATTCGCTCAGGTGAGCATCACTTGAAGGAACGATGAGTGCATCGACCAGGTATTGTTTCATCAAGGTCCGAAGCGCTGTTAATTTTTGATTTACTGTCATGATTACATTTTTTTTTCGGCTATAAATATAGTATTATTGAATGGAAATTAATTGAACAAGCTTGTTAAATTTAGTTCTAATCATCCGGCCTGACTTGAAATACCCATTTTGAATAATTGTGTATGTGAAAAGTTATGATGAGGACGAAGTAATTTTTTTTGGCATCCTTTTAATAAAATGGAATAAAAGTATTTATTTTGTATTTAAAATATTGCAAATCAGTAAAGTATAAATGTATTAGTTATATTATTAATATTTATATATCAGAAAATAAGTAGATAGTATATTAAGAATTTAAATTATATGTATATTTGTTCTTCAGTTAGTCTGAATTAATTGCTAAACGTCTGTGAGATAAAACTTTATTTTTC
>DDTL01000163.1 GCA_002344345.1 Saprospiraceae bacterium UBA2365 | reverse complement strand
GAGTTGTTATCCGAAAGAAACTTTTGTACCGGGTAAAAGATGATCTCACCCCATGCGGGGTTTTAATCCGTTTTTATCATGTCCGTAAGCTTCGCTATCGCGTGCATACGGTTATCCACCTGTCATCCCTGCGGGACTGAATCTAAGGAATGGGAGGAGAGTTTTGGTAATTTGAATCACGACGATGAATGTCGTGATCTGCGAGATTTGAAAATTAGTGGCGATTCAATCATTGGACATGCAACGATTCTTCAATCAACGTTCGAAAAAAACAGTTGGCAACGCGGATGACACGGATGCTGCGCAGCACGGATCTATGTTTGGAAAAGCGAGAAATTGGCAGAAGGGACAATTTGATAATTTGAAAATTGACCTAGGTGTAAAAAAGATTTTCCCGCAGATTTTCGCTGATCTTTCGCAGATTTTCGCTGATCTTTTTCTGTCAATCATGTTGCTAATTTCTGCGCAGATCTGCGTGATCTGCGGGAGCAAAAAAATATTCATTAATGGTATCATTGTTTGATTTGAAAATCAGATCATTGGATTATTAGAAAATCTGTTCAAAACAGATTTGACTTATCAGCCACAACCGGGTTCCCCTGACCGATCATATAAAATGAAATCCACTAAAGTGATAATTTTCAATATATTTGCATAAAAAAAATATGTGGGACAGACTTCGTCGATTAAGAGCGCAATACATCCGGGACGGTATAATGGATGCAGTCGATTACGAGAAGTTTTGTATGATCTCTATAGTCTATAATTCTTCCAAAATAGAAGGATGTTCACTTTCAGAAACCGACACAAAAGTTTTACTTGAAAACAATATAACTGCCAAGGGTAAACCATTAACCGACCATTTAATGGTTAAGGATCATTACCATGCTTTTTGCAATATAAAGCAGGATGCATTGACAAAAAGAAAATTATCCCTTGATTTTTTCCGTGAGATCAATGCAATGGTTATGAAGTCAACGGGTTCCATGACCCACAGCATAGCCGGCAATTTTGATACCTCCAAAGGTGACCTCAGATTGGCACAGGTGTACGTTGATAAAAAGTATTTCCCTGATTACAGTAAAGTTCCCAGACTTCTGGAAGAACTCATACATTATGTGAATGAAAAAATTGATCGTGTGGCGGAGAATGACATCATCAAACTAGCCGCTGATCTGCATTATAATTTTGTAAACATCCATCCCTTTGGCGATGGAAATGGTAGAACTTCACGCTTATTGATGAATTATGTTCAATTGTATCATCAGGAACCTCTGATCAAAATATTTACCGAAGACAGGGCTGAATATATTGATGCTTTGAATGAAACAGAGGAGCGCGGTGATCTGACGATTTTCAGAAATTTCATCTGTAGCCAGCAAATTAAGTTTTATGAATCAGAATTGGATAAGTTTTCAAAAAGCTCATCCGGCTTTTCTTTATTGTTTTAAAAGCTGAAGTATGCTGTTTTCTTTTTCGAAGACGATTGAATAATGAGTTTGCTTTCAAACATTTTCTGAATGCATCAGAAAATAATAAAAAAGCCCGCTCCCCGAAAACCGGGAAACGGGCACCTAAATCCATTCACGAATTCTTTAGAATCTCATTCCTTTGATCAGTTCATACTCCTGGGATTTCATCCCGTAGAAACCTTTCACATAGGCTTTGATCCTGTCAGCCCGAAGTTTGAGTTCCGCGTATTGCAACAGGCGATGGTCACTGGCAGATTTCAATTCCTGTTCCTTTTTGGCCACCTCAGCGTTGAGCAAGGATAAATTAGCAGCCGTGTCCTTTAAAGTCTGTTTTTTCACCCGCTCGTTGGTTGAATCGTAGCCAGCTGTATTTTCAATCGTGGTAACGATGTCATTGAAAAAGTGGGTCAGCGTTCCGAACTTGCGGTCACTTCTGGAAGCTGCGGTTTGTCCAGCAGGCGTCTCCAGATTTGCAGGTGCTTTTCTGATCCTGATCTCCCTCATTCTCTTGATGATCCGGTTCACAATAGCGGCTTCTGTTGATTTCTTTCCGAACTGAGCTTCCACCGCGGCTCTGATCTGAACGATCAGTTTCTGTACAGAATTGTCGACCTTCCAAAATGCATTAAAACGGACATCAACGGCGGTCGAGTAATCTTTCTGACGGGCGGCCACATTAGCGTTCACGTCAAACAAGGTGCGTATCAGGGCTTTCATACTTTCTATGGTTTCCTCTGGTCTGGGTGGTCCATAGTTTTCGAATCCTGAAATGTAAGTTACAAGATCTTCTGCTCTTGCTAACCTGGCTCTGAAAGAGCTGTCGGAATTAGTTCCCATAAAATTAAAATTAATGAGTGAATAAAAACATTTTCAAAACAAAAGAACGAAAAACTTAAAAACAGACCATCATTTAAAACTCATTTTAAGATATTTTTAACACTTTTGATCTTAATCATCATTAAACACCATTTGAAAATTTGTCCGACTGCAGATATACCCTATTTCATTCTCATGGAAAAAACCGGATATATTTGTATTCAAACCTGCTTTTCCATGAAATCACCCTACCGGTTGATCAAAATGTTTGACATTGTACAAATCATTTGACCAGGTGTGATAAATAAGATAGCCAGTGTGCTGATTTAGATTCATAGTGTGCTAAATAAGATTGTCAGTGTGCTGATCAAGATAGTTAGTGTACTAACTAAGACTGAAAGTGTACTGAATAAGATTGGCAGTGTCCTAATTAAGATCGATACTGTGCTAAATTAAAAAGAAAGTGTGCTAAATAATATTGAGAGTGCACTAACTAAGATGGACAGTGTACTAACCAAGATCGTGAGTGTGCTAACCATGATCGTGAGTGTGCTAACCAAGATCGTGAGTGTGCTAAATAAGATGGAGCGTTTACCAAATCTGGTTCCTACAGCATGATGTACACATCTAATCTGATCGGTATCTGCTGCATGGATGAAACCGGATTTTACAATCTCAAAAATAATGACATAGCTGGCAGATCAGGAGCCTGGTGGTCATTGGGTGCTATGACCCGTGTCTGAAATTCAAGTCGATACCATTTCGGTTCTATTTTAGTAGAACTCAGTTAATATTCATAAAAATGGTTTAGACATCACAACATGCAGGATGCAGATACAACAGTACGAATAAGATTCAACGAATTCTGTTTCCGGACCAATTTACTTGTACAGGAATTATTGACGTTGCCTGATTGATGAGAAGGTTAACAGGCAGGCGGCTTTTCTGAATTTGCTGTTGCAATCAGTTAAAAACATTCAATAATAAACCCGCCGCCAGTTTGATTCAGGTGAAACACAGCTCTGCAACGCTTTTATTGGAAAACGGTACTGACTTTCGCTACATTCAGGAACTGCCTGGTCATAACAGCAGTAAAACCACTGAAATCTATACGCATGTAAGCACCCAATCCATCCAAAAAATGAAGAGTCCTTTTGATGATTTGTAATCTGCTTTTCTTATATTTGAGCCTGAAAATAAAACCCTCTATTATGAAAATTATTAATGCTCTCATCGAAAACTCAGTGATCACCCTGGACTTTCCATATGATAAAGAATTGATTGCCTGCATTAAAACCATCAAAGAAGCGAGATGGAATGTCTCTGAAAAAGTCTGGCAAATGCCAAATGAAAAACAATTCATCGATCTGCTTTTCAGTACTTTTAAAGGTATTGCATGGATTAATTTGAAACGAAAAACCAGGCCTCGTACCATTTTACCATTAAAAACCCCAAAATCCGGAAAAGATACCGTGCTTTTACCGGAGAACCGTAAGAATATTGAATTTTTTATTGCTTTCCTGAACTCTAAAAGGTATAGTCCCAACACTATAGCAACTTACAGCGATGCATTGAAGTGTTTTCTTAGTTTCTTCGAATCGAAATCTGTTGAGGAGATTGATAACAATGATGTTATTCGATTCAACAACGAATATATTTTGGAAAAAGGCTATTCTGCCAGTTATCAGAATCAGATGATCAATGCGCTGAAACTTTTTTTCGATAAAATCGCCAATCGAAAATTAGACCTCGAAAAACTGCATCGGCCAAAAAGAGAAAAAAAATTGCCCAATGTATTGAGCAAAGAAGATGTGAAGTTGATATTGGAGGCACCACAGAATCAGAAACACCGTGCCATGCTCTCTTTGGTTTATGCTTGCGGATTGAGACGCAGTGAGTTATTGAATATTCGTTTGGAGGATATTCATTCCGGCCGGATGATATTACACATCCATCAATCGAAAGGGAAGAAGGACAGGATCGTACCTTTGAGTAAAAAACTTATGGATATGTTGTTGTCATATCAAAAGATTTATAAGCCGGTCAAATGGCTGTTTGAGGGACAAAATGCCGGAGAACCTTATTCTGAGACGAGTTTGGAACATGTGCTGAAGAAAGCAGTAAAAAAAGCGGGTATCAATAAGCCCGTCAGTTTGCATTGGCTGAGACACAGCTATGCAACGCATTTATTGGAAAACGGTACTGACCTTCGCTACATTCAGGAACTGCTCGGTCATAACAGCAGTAAAACCACTGAAATCTATACGCATGTAAGCACCAAATCCATCCAAAAAATTAAGAGTCCTTTTGATGATTTGTAATCTGCTTTTCTTATATTTGAGCCTGAAGATAAAATCATACTTCATAGTGCTTATACACCTGATCTGGGCGGATAAGTACAGTTTTGTGGCGGGTATAAACAAGTTGTGCGTCAGCTTAAAAGACAAGACCCCGATAATGGAAATACCACCTTAATATAAAAGAAGTGATTATGAAGGGTGGAACTTTTCAGGGACAACTTTCAGCATTTCAATAAAACAATCTTCCCATTGACTTGGAGATAGATTCACGATTTTTAAGTTCAAATTAATTCCAAATTTTTCGGAAATCTCATTAACCTGACTTTTTCTGAATATTAATTTTAAAGCCGTTCTGACAGGTAAATTAGGTTTTTGTAACAGAAAGGATAGAAAATTTAAATATTTGACTTTCTGATTAAAATCAATATTTAAAGGTTTTCGTTCAATTTTAAGAAAAGCAGACTTAACAGTTGGAGGAGGTATAAAACTATTAGGATTTATTTCGTAAACTATCTTCAAACTATAAAATGTATGATATAGGATAGTGTAAGGATTAAAGATTTTGTCTACAAATAACTTTTTAGCAGGTTCTAATTGCAGGAAAATTGAACCGCCCTGAAAACTTTCCATATTTTCAAACATCAATATTTTTAAAATTTCTGATGTTATACCAAATGGTATGTTAGAAACAACCTTAAACGAAAAATTAGGAATTTTATAATTCCTGAAATCACATCCAAAAACTTGAATGTTTTGAGTTTGTTTAAATTTGTGTTTTAGATGCGTTATTAACTCAAAATCATTCTCAATCGCAATGACTAATTTTGCCTTTTGTAGTAGATGTACAGTTAGAAATCCTTTTCCTGCACCAATATCTAAGACCGTATCGTTTTGATTAATTCTTGATTGTTTTATTGCATCTTCAATTAGCACTTTGTCAATTGTAAAGTGCTGACCTGTAAATCTTACAGGCAATTTATTTTTTGAATTAGGCATTTATTGAATATAATTTTTGAGGAAATGGATCTGCCTTAACCATCCTTAATAGAAGATTATCGAAAATCGTTTCCTTCATGTGACATCGATTAAAACGGTAGCAATATTCATCAATATATCGTTGTAAGTAATTTACATTATGGTGCATTCCTCGCAGCCAGCCTTTAAAGCCCATTATTATTCTATGCAAATCTGGGAAATTTTCTCCCTTTTTTCCTGATTTTACTTGACTCAGATGAATAAAATCCTTCTTTAGTGGAGTATAGCCTAGCCATTCATCCGTTTTTACAGTCGCATCTGTATCAATAACATCTTTCATAAATTCGCCTAATTCTTTGGCACTGCTTTTATTGATGACCTTACCATACATCCGGCTAACGCCCTTCCCTTTTCGTTCAATCGCAAAAACTACCAATTTCTTCTTTCCGTTTTTGCGACCACGAACACCTTCTTCCTGGCCACCCACAACAGTCTCATCAACCTCTGCATTTCCAGTAATTTTAAAATTGCCACTACTTTTCATGCCTCGCATTACTTTTTGTTTAAAGCTCCAACATGTTTTCTGTCGCAACCCAAGTTTGCGACTTAATTCTGTACTTGATATGCCTTTCTTACTTGTGCTTACATAGAAAACAATATAAAAGGCTTTGAGTATTGAAAACTTTGTTTTGTGAAACAAGGTGCGACTAGTAGGTGATTCGAGATAATTGCATTTTGTACATTGTCTGTCAAATTCATCACTACCTGCACAATATTTTTTGTTACCACATTTGGGACAAACATAACCATCTTTCCATTTCAATTCTGCCAAATAAGAAATACACGATCTCTCATCTGGAAATTTAGCCTGAAAATCAAAAATTGTCATGCTTTTAAACTTTTGCTCCATAATATAAAATTTGATTCCCCAATATTACTACTTTTTTTACTATTCTACAAATGCCTAATTCAATTTATTTTTATTCATTATGACTTCTTACAGGTGAATACTTGAATTCAAATCGTAGCGATGTGAAAGACAGTATTACCTGACAGAGCAACTATGACAAAGAAATGCCTTCATTAAAAATGACGACACACCAAAACATAGGCTGTTTGTCTTGCCAAAAAGATTATGGGAAATTTATTTGGGACTGTCTATCACTTAGATAGTCGTCCAAGGTCTGCTGTAATACATAATGAAAAAAATCTAAATAATTGAATGCAAAATTAGTAACTTTGCTTCAATTTACAATAAGAAAATGAAATAAATAAAAGCCGAACGCACAACAAAGTGTATATGCCATAAGGGTTTCAGTGGGTATTCAAGCATTGTAGCCCGCTCAAACTTTCGTGTCGGTGGACAGGGAACTACTCCGCAATCCCTTACGGCACATACACTCGACCGTTAGCGGTCAGTTTAAAAGACAACACAACTAAGAGACAATGACAATAGAATTGATACCAGTAATTGAAATCGGATATAACAATCAGGACGTTACGACACCTGACAAATACCCTTATTGGGAATATCCTGAACTATGGGACAAATACAATTCTGATAGTTATAAAAAATCAGGCTTTATAGACGAATTTAAGCCATATTTAGCAGGTTCTTCTTTTTACAGACTGTCTGACATAACCGATAGAAACTTATCGAAACTAGTAATTGACCATACTCAAGATTTGAGATACGGAAAATATGAAAGAGAACAAGCAAGTGCGTTTTTTGGTGGCTACGTACTTCGCATAGACGGACAAGACAAGTACTTTCCACAATGTTGTGGCGACCTTGCAGACCTTAAATATTGGGAAAACATAGCGAACGGAAAAGAACAGGGGTTTTATGCAGGACACCCTGAACCGCAAGTGAAAATTCACGGAGACAAAGTAACTTTTGACTTTACAGTAGGCGAATTTGACGAACACTTTGCACCGACACCGAATAAAAACATAGTTCAGTTTGACATTCCTTCTTTGAGAAAAGCAATTGAAATTGTAAAAACCGAACTTGATGCATTTGGACAACGACTTGAAAGAGTTAATCAAGACGAAAAACTGGAAATTGAAAACATTGGTGGACTTTTAATTTGGGACAATGCAAACTATGAATAAATAAAACCGAACCGCTAA
>DDTL01000028.1 GCA_002344345.1 Saprospiraceae bacterium UBA2365 | reverse complement strand
CTGATTTTGAGATGTTTATGATAATTTTGCATTTGTAGTAAAGTGTTCTATATCAATTATTTACAGTGTTAACTTTACAAACTTGAGTCTACTCAGAAAAGTCTTTGCCCCCTAAATCCCCACTGACGTTTTCAGTCAGTACATGCACTGACGTTTTCAGTCAGTACATGCCTGAAAGGGGATTTTTAATTTGTTGAATTATAATCGTTTACATTTAGAATTGTGCTGATCTTTGACGTCAGTAGGTCGGGGCAAAAAACGAATGAAAATCAACAAATTGGACTTTTCGGAGCAGACTCAAACCTTATACTTTTTAAAACCCGACTCAAATATGTTTTCAAAAATGATATTTCCCCCAAGGTTCCGTTTTCTTGAAAACGAAAAAAACTCAATCGATTCCCCTTACTGAAGGAATTTAAACCTCTCAGACTTATTTTTGCAAACCAGATTTGATTGTTATAATGTTGAAACGCATGGCATGCAATTGTTTTGTAACCATTGATTTGCAAAGACCGGTCAGCTTTTTTGACAGTGGGATATGATGGGTAACGGATTAGGGATAAAAAAAATAATATTTGTAATTCAATTGATAATCATAGAATTAGATTGCCTGATGGTAAAATGAATAACATATTGTGTGCGGGCTTTAACTTATAAGAGGTTAAAAAACAAATTATTTTTTATTGAAGTGAGGACTTCACAGACACGGTATGCAAAGATTTAGTTGCGCAGTGAGCTTTCATTGTTGATGACTGTTTCAGTGTTTTTAAAGTTGCAACAGCGGTTTTTTGTAAAGTTTTTATTGGCAAAAACAGTAAGCAAGACGTGTGGTTAAAAAAGTTGAATTATTCGTTTTGAATTGATGTATTCACAAAACAATCGGGGCAATAATTAAGTTTTCTGACCAAAATAGGAGTTCGTTTTTTTTTGATCTGGAAACATAGAAAAACCTGTGAAAATAATATATTGCAGCAAGTGCAATGCTATTTGCACAATCATAATTGCATAAACAGAAACTTATATTAATTTCCGTATTCAATTAATAATCAAGGAGTTAAAAGAATTATAACTGTCAATTGCAAATCAACCGTTGAATGATTGTTCACGGGATAACATCGCAATAGAAGCGCAAAAAGGCTTAAAATCAATTCAGCTGAAGAAATGGATCAATCATCCATATCGTCATTCGCCATGATCATTTGTCTTCTTCTTTCCTGTTCTTCAGGAGATTCGGATCTGTCAATTTTATCTACTGAGGTTGCAACATCATCAGCTACAATGACCCTTCCACAGTTTTCGCAGGCAATAATTTCTTTTTTCTGGGCGATCTCTATCTGAATTTGCGGAGGAACGGCGTTATAACAACCACCACAAGTGCCTCTAACGATGGTTACCACAGCCAGACCGTTTTTAGTTCTTTCCCGGATTTTATCAAAAGACAGCAATAATCTCTCTTCGACATTTTTTTCGGCTCTGAGCTTTTTCTTCATAAGCGCATCTTCCTTGTTTTCTGTCTTTTCAATGATTTCCTGAAGCTCCGTCTTTTTGCTTTCCAGGTCTTTATTTTTTAACGACAACCTTGCTTTGGCTTCCTCAAGAGTCTGGTTTTTGGTGTTTTTTCTGTCGTTGGCCTCCCTGATTTTCTTTTCAGAAAGCTGAATTTCCAGGTTTTGGTACTCCAATTCCTTGGTCAACGCTTCAAACTCTCTGTTGTTCTGAACGTTATCCAATTGTTTTTTGTAACGTTCGATCAGTTCGATGGATTCTTTAATATTGCTCTGATGTCTTGACACTTCATGCTCGACTTCTTTAATATTCTCCTCCATTTTTACAATACGCTTCTTAAGCCCTTCGATCTCATCCTCCAGATCGCTGACTTCCATGGGTAATTCTCCTTTTAAAGTGTTTATCTCATCCAGTTGGGAAGTAAGGTATTGCAATTTGTAGAGGTTTGTCAGTTTTTCTTCTACCGTTTGAACTTTTGTCTTGCTCATAAATTATAGATAGTTTATTGGATTCGAATTCAATTCTGTCAAATGGGCGGCAAAGTTACTAAATCTTTTTGTAATTATATCATATATTATTTCAACCGTAAATTGTTCACTTTCATAATGTCCTGTATCTGCCACCAGTATTTTTCCATCCGCATCAAAAAAATCGTGATATTTAAAGTCAGCAGAAACATAAACATCTGCATTGGCCTGAATAGCATTTTTAAGTAAAAATACGCCTGAACCGCCGCAAATAGCTACTTTTTGTATCGCTTTACCTAACAATCGCGTATGCCTGATGCAATTCGTATTCAGGGTATTTTTCAGAAAATGAAGGAATTCTTTTTCATCCATCGGAATGGGTAATTGTCCGGTTACACCTGATCCAATAGGCAATTCATCTGAATTAGACCCTGTTTTTGAGCTAAGCAAACTGATCTCCAGCAATCCAAGTTTAAGTGCAATTTTTTCACTCACACCATTATGGAGCATATTGTCCAGATTGGTATGCATCGCATAGATCGCTATATTGTTGCGGATCGCTTTCATAAGTGTTCTTCCGATGTAGTCACCGGTAGTAATTTTTTTTACTTCGCCAAAAATAAGTGGATGATGAGCGATGATCAGGTTACAGTTTTTTTTCAGCGCTTCATCAATATGACCCTCAACAGAGTCGATACAAATCAGCACACCGCTTAATTCTGTATTTTCATCTCCACATATCATACCGGAATTATCGTAATGTTCCTGGTATTTTAAAGGGACAGAAAGTTCCAGGTAATTCAACAATTCTTTGATCTGCATTTTTTTTTATCGCTTATATGAAAGAATAAAGATGATTTATTTGAAATAGCAAGCTCAAATATAACAAACATAGAACCAGTGTAACTGTTCATTTTCAGTTCTGATTGATCCTGTTATTTATCTTCTTTATTGAAAAAAATCGTAATTATTTAGCTCAATATTCATTTAGTTTTAAGTCTATCAGCCAAAATTTATACCATGGTTTACCCTTCTGATTCCAGAACAAATGAAGTATCTTTTGTCCAAAGTGCATGTTCTTTTCCAAGAGACTAACAGGCTAACAGACTAATTCTAACCACATGAATAACTACAAAAAATCAATAATATATACAGGTTTATCTATTTTTATTGATCAAAGGTAAAACGATCAGTGACAGGATTCCCAAAAACACGACACCGAAAATTTGTACCGTGAAAAAAGTGATATTGGCGTATGAAAAACCATCGGAACCAGAAATACCATAGATCAGGAGGCCTGAAGTTACTAAGAAATGGTAAGTACCCATTCCACCTGGAGAAGGTATTATGAAACCGAAACTTCCGAGCGTAAAGATCACCAACGCAGCATCCAATCCCAATCCGCTTGTTGGCTCAATGACATGAAATCCTACAAAAACCATCATAAAAAACATTACCCAGATTAAAACTGAATGGAAAATAAACCATCCTGGTTTTTCGATTGATTTAATGGATTTAATACCTTCGATAAGGCCTTTTATAAAGTATTTTAACCTTAAACCATATTTGGATTGTCTGAGTTGTGGTGTCAATATGATGATCATGCCGCCTAACAAAACCAATATCATGCCTCCGACCACATAAGGGTTTTGAATGATATTCTGAATTTTTTCTGATATCGAATTATTTTCTGCAATAAAGTTACTAAGTTCTTTATACGCAAAAATGAAAGACAGACAAGTGATCAGGAACATCAGTATGACATCAATGATCCTGTCGAGCAGTACAGTTCCCATCACTTTGTCCAAGGGGATCTTTTCATATCTGGAGAGCGTTGCAGCTCTGACGATTTCACCCAGTCTGGGAAGGCCCAGATTGGCAAAATATCCCAGGATGACAGATAAAAAGGAATTGAAAAAGCTGACATTTGGTTGAAGAGGCTTCAGAAGCATCTGCCATCTGAATGCTCTGGATACGGCGCTCAAAACAAACAACAGGATCATCGTGAGTATCGGCCAGATCCTCGCACTGATAAAATCCTCATAAAGTTTATCTATGAGTGAACATTGTTCTGAAGCTATGCCCTGAGTCATACACTCTTCCAGATAGGATTGTTGTTGTTTATGGTAAACCAGGTAAAGAATGATGATACCTATTGAGAAAAACAGAACAATTCTCAAGAGATTTTTCAGTTTTGTATTCAACCAGTTCTATTTTTTATGATTATTGCCATCCACATAAACAGTGATGGGCTCAAAATCCTTAGCTTCTACAGGCGTAAGATAAATATAAGAAATTATAATGACGATATCGCCTACTTCCGCCCTTCTGGCAGCAGCACCGTTGAGGCAAATGGTACCTGAGCCTCTTTCCCCTTTGATGGCATAAGTTTCGAGTCTTTCACCATTGTTGTTGTTAACAACCTGAATCCGTTCACCTTCAATAATATTAGCTGCTTCCATCAAGTCTTCATCGATGGTAATACTACCTTCATAATTAAGGTTTGCATCAGTCAGGGTAGCCCTGTGAATTTTGGATTTTCTTATCTGTATCAACATAAGATGCAAAATTAGAAAAAAAATGCAATATTAAACGAATTTAGCTTACATAACAAATCCAAAAATAATCTTATGTAGTACAAAACCTCATTTACTACATCAAATCAGGATTTTTTTCAATTTCTACGGAAAGTCTTAATTTTTGAAATGCCAGCAAAACAGGTGAACCAAGAGCATGAAAATGGGACATGATCGATCGTATCTGAAGTTTTATCCAGATCGTTTATTGCCGGTAAATTTCAAAACTATGCGTTGATTGTTTAATTTTTTCCTCTGAAAATTAAATTGTCGATCAATCTGACGTCCCCGGCCCAGGCAGCAGCCAATCCGACTATATATTCATGTTGGGATGGATCATGTATCACTTGCAAAGTATTTCCATCCACGATCTCAAAATACTCAGGAATAAGTCCTGCATCTGATATTTTTTTTAAGGCATCACTTTTAATAGTTACAAGGGAATCTTTCTCGATACGGGTTTTTGATGTATTCAAAGTTTCAAAAATCACGCGTGCTTTTTTTCGATATTCTGCACTTAGCCTTTCATTGCGGGAACTCATGGCCAGACCGCCGGGTTCGCGTTCTGTTGGTATAACTACCAGTTTTACAGGTAAATGCAGCGTTTTGATCATGTGGCGGATGATGGTGAATTGTTGAAAATCTTTTTGCCCCATATAAAGCACATCAGGTTGAACCATATCCAGCAATCTTTTAACTATCTGGACCACTCCTTTAAAATGTCCAGGGCGAAATGCTCCTTCCAGGATCGTGTCCAGACCCTCCAGATCAATGTCAACCCTGATATCCATTCCATTAGGATATACCTCAAGGATGGTCGGGGCAAAAAGGATGTCTAAACCCGCAGCCTTGAGCAAAGCACTGTCTTTAGGCAAATTTCTTGGATACTTGACAAGGTCCGATACATCATTGAATTGTGTAGGGTTGACGAAAATACTGCAAACTGAAATGTCACATTCATAAACTGAAGCATGAACAAGTTTTAGGTGGCCGTCATGTAAAGCGCCCATTGTTGGAATAAAACCGATGGTTTTACCATTTTTTCTGTAAAGATCCAACTTGTTCTTAAGTGTCGTGTGTTTTACAAAGTATTGCATAGAATGAAATTACTTTTATTTTCGACCAAAAGTATAATTTTGGGCTAATGCAGACAATTTCCCGCCAAAAAATATAGTTTTGCCCGTAAAATAAAGTGGATTTGAAACTGAACCTAAGTTTATTTTTGTTTTTTGCCATTTTTTTCATGCCAATGGTATGCAATGCAAAGGCTGATTTTTTGCTTGACAGAGATGTGGTCACCATCTATCAGAGTGCTTTTGATCTTAAATTGGAAAAAGCCGGCACTCAGATAAAAAAAGCTAAAAATTCCCGACCTGACAACCTCATGTTGGTGTTTCTGGAGCACTACACAGATTTTCTAAGAGCTTTTACCAGTGAAGAAAAAGTAGCAGTAGATCGTTTGGAGAAAAATTTGAGCCAAAGAATCCAGAAAATCCATAAAGGGGATAAGAAAAGTCCTTTCCGCTTGTTTTTACAAGCTGAAATGCACCTTCAAGTCGGATTGGTCAGACTTAAGTTCAATAAACAAATCGCTGCAGCTCAGGAGATTAAAAAAGCAAATGATCTTCTGATCAAAAATAAGAGATTGTTTCCTGGATTTATTGAAAATGATAAAACTCTGGCGATCATCCATGGATTGTCAGGAACCATTCCTGACAGTTATAAAGGCCTGGTGAACCTTGTTACCGGGCTTGAAGGCTCTGTTCCCGAAGGCATATCCATGATCAGAAAAGTGGTTGAAAATCTAAGGAAAAGAAAAACCAGTTTGTTTTATAAGGAAAGCGTGATCATTTTTGCAATGATGACCTTACATCTTGGTGATGATAAAGAAGCTTCGTGGAACATCATACATAATTCAGGTCTGGATATATCAGGAAGTTTGCTGGCCGTATATGCCAAAGCGCACATTGCCAGATCTTCGGGGCGCACGGCTATAGCCATTGAATTGTTGGAAAATCGACCAAAGGGTGGTGAATACAGTTCGTTTTATCTGTTGGATTTGATGCTGGGCATCAATAGGCTGCATCAACTAAATCCCAAGGCAAAGGATGATTTGATTCGTTTTCTCAAGAATTATAAAGGTCATAATTTCATTAAAGAAGCATACCAAAAACTTGCCTGGTTTAGCATTGCCCTGCACAATGATCAGGCTTCAGCAAGTGTGTTTTATAATGCCTGCCGGAGCAAAGGATATGCTGATAGCGAAGAAGATCAATCCGCGATGATGGAAGCAAAATCGGGAAAAATTCCTCAAAGAGATTTACTTAAGGCCCGATTGCTGACGGATGGCGCATATTTTGAGAAATCATTAAAACTATTACAGGAGGAAAGAAAAGTTTTGGATAAAGTGGATGCATTGCAGACACAATATCTGATTGCTCGTAATTACCAATCGCTGGGCCGGTCTGAAGATGCGTTGAAATATTTCAATCGATTACTCACTGACTATCCAAAAAGCAGGGAATATCAGGTTTGTAATGCAGCATTGCAATCAGGACTGATCAGTGAAAAAAATGGTGATGTTGGAAAAGCCAAATATTATTATCGTAAATGCCTTGGATTGAATCCTGAAAAGTATAAATCTGGTATTCATCAGAAAGCTGAGGCAGGATTGAACAGACTAAAATAAATAGCGATATAGTTTGGCGGAATTATTTTTTTTGTTTACTTTTGCGCCCTGTTTCTGATGAAATTACCTGATCGAAGGTAAATTGATGAGACGAATTTGATGTACATGGCGTGGTAGCTCAGCTGGTTAGAGCGTCCGTACGGAAGGTCGGCGAAGAAGAGAGTAAAAAAAAGATAAACTATTTTGAAA
>DDTL01000099.1 GCA_002344345.1 Saprospiraceae bacterium UBA2365 | reverse complement strand
GAATAGAGGCATCTTACTTCGAAAGTTCTCTGCAGAATGAAGTTGACATCATAATTAATATAAAAGGAAATTCTGATTTTGATTTGCGGAAACTAAATTTCATTTCTTTTAATCACTTGAACAGCGATAATGTAAATGAGATTGTATTCAGATCAGAAGATAAGTATCAAAACGAGTGTAGAATTGAGCTGATTGTGAAAGATGATTCTAATAGTTTGGAAAAAGACTTCTTTTTTATAAGATATACTATGCTTCATTATTTTAAGACTATTATTGATAAAAATTGACTTAATGATTTTTTATTGCTATTAACCGACAAAAAATCAAACATTCAATTTTCCCGGATTTTCTTAGTTTTGTACCGAATTTGTTATGTTATGTATAAGACACTATAACATGCATACAAAGATCTTGGTGATTTTTTTTGATAGTCTAAATATTTGGAATGAAGCGAACCGATTACATTTCCTGGGATGAGTATTTTATGGGCATTGCAGCATTGTCCGCTAAAAGAAGTAAGGATCCCGGTACACAAGTAGGCGCCTGCATCGTAAATCAGCGCAATAAAGTGGTGGGCGTGGGATACAACGGGTTGCCCATCGGATGCAGCGATGACGAATGTCCATGGGGAAAAGAAGGTGATTTTGCAGAAACAAAGTATCCCTATGTATGCCATGCAGAACTCAACGCCATCCTCAACAATGTCGGGATCGATCTGAATGGCTGCCGGATCTATGCTACTCTATTTCCCTGCAACGAATGCGCCAAGGCGATCATACAAAGCGGCATTCGTGAAGTCATTTACCTTTCAGATAAATATTCAGAAAATAAGGACGTCCAGGTTTCCAAAAAAATGTTCTCCATGGCAGGTGTGGCATACCGAAAAGTACAACTGTCCATAGGCGAGATCACGTTGTCGTTTTTGGAAGAATGAAAATTTGAAAAAACTTAAATTTTTCTGATCCTCATGTTTTCAAATTTCAAAGTTATATCACCTTTCCAAACTTTCAATCTTTTCCAGTGATACTGACCTCAATGCCGCTTTTTTTCCTGAACCCTTTCAGATTATAGGACAATCCCAGCATGAAATACCTGTGTAATACATTGGTTTGACTGACCTCGGTGTAATTCAGGCGGGAAACTGTATTGATCCCTTCATTCCGGTTCAATATATCAAAGCATGTCAGGGTCATCCTCAATTTTTTATCCTTCGTTAAAAAGGCGCTGATGCTTCCTGACCATAGTGGAAATGCTTTGGTTTCTGTCGACAATGACGATTGATAACCGGTGTATTCAAAATCTGATTTGATGTCAACCCAGTCCCTGATATTCAAACCCAGAGTGGCAAACCAGGTATGTTCTGACCAGGATTGATCCATGGATTGATCCGTACCATAAATGCTCTGGTTGAGATTGAATTTATAACCCACGGAAACGTCAATCACTTCTTTGTTACGGTTTTCTACTGAAAAATTATACCCATACCCGTACCTGTTGACCGGATTTGAGAGTTCATTGATCACTGAGAACCCACGGTTATAACTTGCTTTTAACACTGCCCTGGTTTTGATCTTCAGAGGTCGTACAGGTGTTTCGTATTCCACCCTGCCTGTTGTCGTGGATTCATACTTTACATTCACCGGAGTGTAGTACCTTGTCAATGTAGTGTCAATAGTCATTGCATCCGTGATTTTGTCAGTGGTGTAATTTGTTTGAAGACTGAAGTAAATCAAGGTAAAATCAAAAGCGCTGTATCGCATGAAAGAAAGATTGGCCAAATGCATTTGTTCAGGTTTTAAACCGGGATTTCCGGTATAAACTGCCAGTGGATTGCTGTTGTTGACTGTCGGTCTTAGCTGTTCCAGGGCAGGTTCGTTCAGTTCGGAGAAATAGTTTAAATTCAGATGTTCAGACATTCCGAAACGATAGGTAAACCAGGCGTTCGGCAGAATTGCCTGATAATGGTTCCTGACCCTGTTCTCATCGTCATTGATCTGTCCGTTGAGGCTGGAATACTTGTAACTGCTTCCGATGGTCAGATTGAAGTTTTCTCTGCTCAGGATGTAGTTGATACCGCTCATGCGCTGGATGAAATCCCGTTGATATTGATTGGACAAAAGCAGATTTCGGATTGGATTTTCGTTGACGATGTCAAAATAGTCGCTGCTGGTTTTATTCGACTGGTTAGAAATGGATGCATTCCACTCGAGGTAACTCTTTTTTGGGAGTGGTTCGGTATAGGATGCTTCTGCCCTGAAAAACAGCCCATTATTCAGCCCATTCTGATGTTGCACCAGCATGTTTTCAGATAATTGCGGAAAATAGATCTTATACAGTGAATGCAAGTCAGCAAATGTATTCTGAGACGCGTAATTTGCATTGGAATGTATGCTGAAAGTCCTGCCGTGTTTGTTGGTTTTCAGTTGCCAAAGGATGTCCCCGGCTATCTTCCGGTTATTTCCCTTGCGTTCCAGTGTATTATCCTGATGGTTTTGAGTCATCATATCATAGGAAAACAATTCAGACAATTCGCCGGAGGAAAGTCCATTGAATCTTGCAGATCCATTGGCTTTGATAACCAGGTTTTGGGTGGAATCGATCTGATTTTTAAATCTGAGGGTAAAACTGCCAGAAGTTTGTTCACTGGATTGTTGTTGGGTGGAGGTGGTTGTAAAATGACTGTCCGGCAAAAGATTTTCAGCAATAGAAAATTGATCCAGATTATTGCCAAAATGACTTCCAAAAACAGATGTTTCCAGGGAAGTTTTCATGGAAAGATCTGAATTGATATTGAATCCTCCGGCATAGGATTGCTGGATGCCCTGATTGTTGTTGAGTCCGACCGGCAATCCATCCGATCCGTCCAGGTTCAATGTGATCCTGCCGCCACCAGCACTGGTAAACGAACTGATGCCTCCCATAAAGTCGATGTAATCGCTCATGGAAAAATTCTGTTCGTTGATGTTATTCGACATACCGATAAAGGAGGTTCTGAGTCGGGGAGTAAACCGGTTGATATTGGCTCGTGCCCTGAATCGCTGTTCAGTTCCTCCCGATGCCTCTGCAGTGCCAAAATAACCTGCTTTTTTGCCTTCCATCAACTTAAGATTGATCGATCTTTCCCTTTGGCCGTCGTCTATTCCGGTAAAATCTGCCCGATCTGATCTGCGGTCGAAGACCTGCACTTTATCAATGGCATCCGCATCGATGTTCTTTGTGGCGATTTTCGTATCCTTTCCAAAAAACTCTTTGCCGTCTACCAGGACATTTTCCACTTTTTCTCCCAATGCTTTGACCGAACCATCCCTTTCTACCTCGATCCCGGGCAATTTGCGGAGCAGATCCTCAGCCATTTCGCCTGGTTTAACGTTAAAAGCAGCTGCGTTGTATTGAACCGTATCTTTTCCAAAACTCATCGGAATGGCAAAGTCTTTGATCTCGATCACATCCAAAACCTGTGCGCCTGGCTGTAGTTGTATCATTTTCAGGTCAAGATCTATTGAACCCAATTCGATTTTTTGATGGATGGTTTCATAACCCAGGTAGCTGATCTGTACAATATAAGCAGCTCTGTAAGAAGCTGTGAGCTCAAAATCGCCTTTCCTGTTGGTATTGGTAAATGCCACCATGCTTGAATCAGCTTCCTTCATCAAAACCACAGAAGCAAATTCTACCGGATTGGCATGCTCATCCTGCACACTACCGGTTATTTTTTGGGCATTCAACCACTGAGTCGCTGCGGCAAACGACAAAATCATACAAAAATACCTTATCATGGACTTGTTTTTAATGAAATCGAAATAAAAAACTTTCAGTTAATTTTCAGGCAACCAGGCATACATTCTATTGATATTGAAAGGTGAACGCATCATCAATATTTTTCTCAGAGATTCTGAATTGCCCAAAGTAAGAAAAAAACACACAAATGAGTTCATTTACCTTTCTTCCCTGATGATCATTTTAATACCATGCCCGCCTCCGTTGACAGCACCCATTTCTTTTAGTTTTTCTTCTCTGATCCGCTCAAATTCTGCCAGTGTTACTTTTTTACCTTTAGTTGGTTTTTCAAAAATGAAATTTTCCTGAATGGGTTCAATGGATGTAGCGATCGTCATCCGTTCTCCATTCTCCTGCTCCAAAGCGAGGATCATACCGGGTAAACCATTCATGCCAGCAGGCCCGAAAGAAACCGGAATTTGTGGTGTAAACCAGGCAATTACCTGTTTTGAAGTATCCAGCAGGATGGCTTTCTGGCAAACAAAATCAAGGATTTTCTTCTGTTCTCCGGTAAGTTTCCAGCTATATTGAACTATTTTATCTTTGATCAGAAAATCTTTACCCATGATGTCCTGTGATTTCAAAAACAGGTCTTCTGTTCGGTTTGTATAAATAACAGATTCCGGCATTTTGATCACCAGCTGAACCTGATTCCCTTCTGCTTCCTGATTGATTTCAAGATCGTCAGGCTGCTCGTTGTTCTTGAAAAGAGATACTTCCGGGGTGAAATACAAAGCTTTGTCAATCGATTGGGATGTCGGGATCATTTTTGTCAGTTCAGGATTGTCATCACCAAGATCAATTTTGAATTGAATGGTTTCTTTGAAAATGATCTTTCCTGAACTAACGGGCTGACTAAATCCATTGCTTAATAAGGTAAACAGCATCAATGTTAAAAAATACTTTGTCATATTTTAATATTTAATGTTTTGTGCAAAATTAAAGACAGATGCTACAATTAGAGGTTAATCAAAGTTGATCTAAGGTTAAATAAGGTTAATGGATGGTCTGCAAGCTTATTTTCTTTGTAATTTTGTCTGAGCAAAAATATAAAATTTGAAAATCAGACAGGATATCAGGCAATTTATACCCATGACGCTTAGCCTCGTGCTGCTTGCTGTATTTCTCATTTTTTATCTTTGGAAGATCTACCGGATCGAAAAACAGGATCTCAGGAAAGAAGCCGGATATCTGTTTGAGAATGCTTTTAAAACAGCTGAAAACCGTATCCTCGATGAAATGATCTACGAAGTCAAAGGGATATCGTGGCTCAACCGCGATTCAATGGAGAAGGTCAACCCAAAAGGGGAGATCAAAATGCTGAGACACAGCTCAAATATCTGTATTTCAGATACAATAGATCATATTCAGTCTACAAATAATGGCAAAGAACAGGTGAAAAAACTGGGTGCAGTGGTCATTCAATCCGATGATGCACCCATTTCCAGGGATTCAAACCTCAATGTCAGGATCCGGATCCAAAGCGATTCGGTCAAAATGGAAACCGCTTTTGGAGAATTCAGACACGCAGAAATCCCTGAGGTAGAGAAAATTTTCATGGAAAATCTCAAGAAATCCGGTTTGGACATCCGTTTTTCGATCTCAGAGGATTCCTTACGTAAGGGACAATCAGCCAATCCTGAACATGAAGAAATGTTCTCCAGCACCACCTTTTATCTGAATGTGGATGGCAATAGCAGGTATATTCTTGGCAAAATACTTTATGAAATCTTATTGGCAGCAGGTTTGTTCCTGGCTGTATTTTTTGCATTCTATTCCATGGTGAGATCCCACAATAAAAAGCAGGAGATCTATCAGCATCGCGACGATTTTATGCGTAATATGACCCATGAACTTAAAACACCCATTGCAACCATCGGTGTTGCACTGGAAGCCGTTCAAAACTTCAGACCAGGAGAAGATGAAGTGCTGAGGCAAGAATATTTTCGTATTGCTGAAAGTGAAAATCAGAAACTGAACGCTTTGGTAGATAAGGTGTTATCTGTTTCTCAAACAATGGATCCATCGGCAGTAAAACTGGATCAGATCTATCTGCCAACTCTGATGGCAGATATGGTGGATTCGTTTCAGCTCCGAGCCAAGCAATATGGTGTTTCCATATCATTTGAGGATTCAGCCACCGAGAAATATGTTCGGTCAGACCAACAGATGCTGGTGATGTTGGTACACAATCTGGTTGACAATGCCATCAAATACGTGCGTGCTGAAAACCCGGAAGTCAGGGTTTCGATATATAATTCTCCCGGAAAAATCCATATAGCTGTGAGAGACAACGGAATCCCTATTCCTGAAACTTACCGGGAAAAGATCTTTGAAAAGTTTTTCAGGGTTCCGAGCGGTAATGTGCATGATGTCAAAGGCCATGGAATCGGTTTGTATATGGTGGCCCAACTCGCTTTGGCTCTAAAAGGAAAGGTCGCCCTTGAAACCGGCAAGGCTGGTAATGGTTTTGTCTTTACACTCACCCAAACCAGCCTGTTATGAAGATATTGTACATCGAGGATGAAGCTTCATTGGCCAAAATCGTGAAAGAATCACTTCAAAGCAGGGATTTCGAGGTCATGCATCTTCCGGATGGAAGGCAGCTGGTTGGTCATTTCACTTCTTTCAAGCCAGATCTGTGTCTTTTTGACGTCATGCTGCCCGTGAAGGATGGTTTTGAACTGGCAAAGGAAATCAGAACAATCGACCCGGATGTGCCGATCATTTTTATCACTGCCAAATCCCGGACAAAAGATGTGATAGAAGGATTTGGGGCCGGAGGCAATGATTATATTAAAAAACCATTCAGTCTTGAAGAACTCATTGTCCGGATCAATAATCTGTACCGGATTTCTAAAAAAGACCGGATTATACCAGTTGAAGAAAAATCCATTCAAATAGGAAACTTTGTTTTCTGGCCGGAAAAACTTGAATTGGTTTTTGAGGGTGAAATACGCAGGATCTCATACCGTGAAAGCCAGTTGCTGGAGATGCTGGCCAACCAGAAAAATGAACTGGTTCACAGAAAGCTCATTCTCGATACCCTTTGGGGCGATGACAATTTCTTCAATTCCCGCAATCTGGATGTTTACATCACAAGGTTGAGACAATACTTGAAGCATGATGAGAAAGTTCAACTACTTACCCTCAAGGCAGTTGGTTACCGTTTGGTGGACCGTTGAAGAGTATGTATGTAATTTCTTTTTTCAAAAAATATACGGAATAAATCTTTTTGTTTTTTTCATGTATTCCTGATATGGAAGGCCAAAATATACTTTACATTCTTTTTCATCCAAAACTGCAGTGATATATAACAGCACGGTCGAAAAGGCAGCTGCGATCAAAAAGAGCCATCCCGGGTTTTTGAGCCATATTCCCCAGGTCAGAAACATCAGTGAAGCATACATCGGATGCCGGATATATCTGTAAATACCGGTATCTACCAGCTGGGTAGTCTTTTCAAATTTGTACAGATCATGATCTTCCCTGGTTTTTTGGGAATTTCCTGCTCGTTTCAGCATGAAGTCTCCCGCCATAACAAGGTATGCTGAAAGGATCAGGAACACCCAGGAAATGATCTGGACGACTGAAAATGGGTTTGTAAACCAGTATGGATAATTATAGGAAAAAAGCAGGATAATGCATTCCCAGCTCCAGAATCTGTAAAAACCGTGACTCTTTGGTTCGAAAATGTTTTTGCGGGAAATGATGATCAACGGGATACTCAAGAGGAGAAAAATAACCAGATTGTACATAGCTTTGTTTTGACTTCAATATTTCTCCAAAATTACAATACAATTGGTTGCAATGCTCACAATTTGAAGTCATACAGCAGTTTTTCTACCAAAAATTCAGTATCCTGATCAGTCAATCTGTATGCGTCCAGCATTTGACGACTCGGTTTTGGTTCAACTGGCAATAAGTCTTTGATCAACAGGTTGATCGTCTTCAATGGAGCTTTGCCGGTACTTTTGGATGCTTCCTTTTCAAGGTTTGGATTGATGCCATCGGCACCAGCGCTTAACGAGATGATAACATAAGGAATAGTTTTGTTTTTCAAAAATGAAAAAACAGGTCTGAGCGGTGAGGCAATTTTGCCGAACCATACAGGGGCCACAAATATCAGTTGGTCTTCCTGGTCTAAATCCTTAACAATATCTTCAATTTTTGGCGTCCTGTTGAAAACCGTATCCAGCAAAATGGTCAAAACAGATCGCTTGTTTTTTTCTTTGACAATCAACAGTTCTGCATTCAATTTTTCAGCCAGTGCTTTTGCCAGTTTACCGTTGTTTCCTGTAAACGAATAGGTTATCACAATTTTATTCATGACTTGCGTATTGATCGATTGCTCAGGATGTTTGATCCAGATAGTCGTAAATACCTTCCTTTTTCAGTTTTTGAGCATACTCGGTCAAAGAGAGGGTCGGTTTTCCCAATAAATTGTACGTGTCATGTTTTTGTGCCAGGTAAGGTTCGCTATAAGCTGAAAAATATTCACTCATGTGTTTGACGAATTTCATGTCCTTATTAAAGAAAGCAAGGATTTTTAACAAGCCATGAGGAAGGACACTGACTTTGGATTTTTCATCGAATTCGTTCAGGAAGGTTTTAGCAGCTACAGGATGAGGTAAGCCAGTAATTCCCTGGATCGGGAATTCCCTGTTTAGTGCATCCGGGTTGCCAATCGAATTCACCAGATGCCTTGTAAAATCATAGCAATTGGTAAAATAGATCGGATTTTTTGCATCCCCGATGACAGAATAGCTGCCTTTACGTCTGTAAAAAACGAAACTGTCTGCAAACCAGCTGCAATGCAACAGGGTATAGGGGATACCGGACGCTTTGATCAATTGATGACCCTGCATGCGGATGGCATTGGGAACAAATGTTGTAGCTCCTTTCAAATGACTTTCGCTGAATGCGCCCAATCCCGAGATCACCAATATCTGTTTGATTCTGGATCTGTCGACTGCTTCCAGGATATTGGCTACGCCTTCGCGATCTGCACAAAATGGTGCCCGAATATCAGTCGTTTGAGTCGCAAGGTTGAGGTAAAGGTATGCCGTGTCGGATAAAGCTTTTTTCAAAGATGGAACATTGGAAAGGTCTGCTTCTTCCAGGGTCAAATGAGGGTGATCACCAAAAATGTTTTTGGCTTTCCGGGTATTCCGCACAATGATTTTCACCTCAAAACCATCAGCTAAAAGGAATTTAACAACCGGTGCACCGAGATTGCCGGTGGCACCTATCACAGTGATTTTTTTAATTTCTGACATAATTATAGAATTTATGCATGCAAAGTTACACCACAAAAGCATATCGAATTTTGACAAAAGTCAAAATCGCCTATCTTTTTGCCCTGATCCTGCTGAGTGTGGCGATATCCACGCCTATATAGGATGCAATATAACCCAGATTGACCCTTTGGAGCAGGTCAGGATGATCTTTACAGAACTTTTTATAGCGTTCGGCAGCGCTGAGCACCTGGAAACTCTTTGCACGTTCGATCATTTCCCGGCTCATGACATCTGCCAGGTCCTTGCAGATATGATTCCAGGCAGGAATGAGCTGATATAGTTCCTTTTGCCGCTCGTAACGGATGATCATGAGTTCAATGTTTTCAATGGCTTTGATGGATTCTTTGGCAGGCAACCGGTTGTTAAAGCTTTCAAAGGCTATGATCAGTGAACCTTCCGGATAAAATGCAGTCGTAATGTCATTGCCCTGTTCATCGTAAAAAAAAGATCTGAGCATGCCTTTTTTCACAAATCCTATCCGGTCGCAGATCTGACCTTCCTGCAAAAAATAATCATTTGATTTTAATTGCAACGGAACATAACTCTGCATCGTCAGATTCAGTTCCTTCGGTGTCAGGTGGTATTTGTCTATGATATGTTGATCAAATTTCATTTAAAGGCATGTGCCATCTATTTTATTGATATTTATAAGCTTTTATTAACTTCTGTTAAAATAGCGTTTTTTACTTTTTCCCAATTATAGTTTTGGTCAAAAGTGTTCAATTCTGCATCCATATCAGCGTCTTCAAACCATGTTAAACTTTTATAGACATGAAAAAGAGAAGAATGATTATACATTCTTTGATACCAGTAAATAATTTCTTCCAATGAATAAAACTTAAGCAAATAAAACAGATCATAAAAATCTTTTTTCCTGCCTCTGCCTACAATAGCATCCACTTTCATGCAGGCAATATCTCTGATATCTGCCAACCGAATTCCGTCTATATTTAAAATATTATGGGTGAATGGATATCGAAAACGCAAAAAATCAAGCTTTATGCCTTCAATCTCAACTGTAAGTGTTTGTTTAAACTGCTGTATGACAACAGGTTTATTGCTCATATCTTCGAGATGACTTAAAATTTCAGAATAATTAAAATCAATTAAGGAAAACAAGTTCAAATCTATTGATCTTCTATGGCCTAGTTGTAACGACAATGCAGTTCCGCCAACCAGTACAAAGCTTTCCAAAATTATATCAGCCATCAATCGCCTCAATAATCCCAGTGTGCCGGGTTCGACTGTCTCAGTATATAGCATCTGAAATTTTGGATGGGTTCATTAAAATAGGCAGCACAGAATGCCAGGGTTTGTTTATCCAGATATCTGATCTTCAGGCATTCGCTTTTGATCAACTCTTTTCCATATATTTTTTTGATCAAAAACCAGTCACATAAAGTACCATGTGTCATGGTGCGTTCAATGATGAAACGCCTGTGTTTTGTTAAATCCAGTTCACTCTTATTCACATCCCAAAAAAGTGTCTGGCTAAATTCATTTATTGTATAATTATGGTCCATTTTCTGTTCTGTTGAAACCATTATTAATTTATTTATCAACAGTTGAGCTAAATTACTAAAAAAATGATGTAAATATTTTTTTTGTGTTACAAAACAAGCCTCAAGACAAATGATCCGGAGAATTAATCTCAAAAAATGTGATTATTGAATCAAACTTTGAGATGCAATTAAACAACTGTGTGTATAAAAAAATACGGGCCAATTTCTAACTGATGCAATTGTTTAGCTTGATAGTCTTTTAGTCTGTAGTCTTAAAGCCAATGATTTATGCCTTAAGTTTAATCTTCAATTTCCACAGTTAATTTTGAGTTTTTACAAAATGTACGCCCTCAAATCCACCAACTAAAATACTAAGCAGCTATGGATCTATAAAATTAGAATTTCTTTTTAAACTCAATTTTCAATAATCCCCTGAAGTCATTCATGGTAAATCCCGTAGCCTGATCATCCGGGTATTTTTCCGCTATGGCTTTACCAAGAGATGGAAGTATTTCTTTGTCGGGTTTGCCGTGACAGTTCAGACACAATGAATTTGCCACATAGATAGGTGCATAAAAGATTTTCTTTTCATGCTGAGCAACCATCGTAGCTTGCTTTTTAGCCAATGTATCCTGACTGATCTGCAAATATCTTTCGATGATTTTCATGTCTTCTGAACCTGCCTGGTTTTCGGGGTTCCTTGCTTTATGTGAAACTCTTTGGATCAGGACATTTTCCTTTTGTGAAATACTGTCAGTGATCGGAATTGCCTTGAGCGAACAAAAACTTATTGCACCCTCAAAACCTTTTTCTTCAATGGCTTTTTTCAGAGCTTCCTGCAAAGAGGCATTGATTTGACCGGCAATTTCTTTTCCTTTGATCATCAATTCTTCCTGAGTATAGCTGACCTGCTCAACTGATGCCTCGCTTTCCGGTTTATACGTACTTTTTGATTTACAGGCATGAAGCAACAAGGCAAATGAAAGTACCGTTATGAGAATAAAAAATGATGAGCTAAAAACGTTCAAAAGATTTTTCTTCATTGTGATAGATTTTTTGTTTTGAATTTAATTAATACCGAATATCAGGAAGTGATTGATATTTTAACTTTTTCTGAACTTCCAACTAAACAATTTGTCTGTGACTAAATCTGTTATTTCATTCAAAGTAAAGATGATTAACAATTTTTTCCAATTATTGATTTGTAAAACCGGAACCAAAGTGAATTTAACATCTCTTCGTACTAAAATTAATTAAAAGACAAATTCAAAACGAAGCAAACTCTATGTTTTCACTAATCCTTCAATT
>DDTL01000014.1 GCA_002344345.1 Saprospiraceae bacterium UBA2365 | reverse complement strand
TGATCTGATGATCTGATTATCTAATGATCTGATTATTAAATAAATATAGTATATAGTATTTAAAAATCAGATCATTATAGCATTTGAATATTATAGCATTTGAATATCAGATCATTTTTGAACTTCAAACCTATCCATAAAACGCTCATCCCTGAGCAGGCGTCTGATCACCCTGTAAGGATTGTTCCACAATAACGGGCTGGTATCCAGACTGCTGTAAAGCCCTTTGGTCTGATCCCGGTTGATATATACCAATTGTGGATATTCGTAGATGTTGAGCGCTTTGGCAGTGGAATCAGCCGTAAAATATAAGTTTTCAAAATCATAGCCCTTACTTTCGATTATTCGTTTGGCAGCTCCTTCTTTATCTCTGCGATTGGGCGTATTTACTGCAAGGATAACCAGTTCATCATTGGATTTGAACTCGTTGTACACTTCGTCGAAATCGGGGAATTTCTTAAAACAAACACCGCAACTCGTATTCCAGGCATCCAAAACTAATATCTTACCTTTGAGTGATTCCAGCGTGATCGTATCATCTTCATAGATCACCGGATGTTTCAACACGGACGGATCCAGTTCTCGGGTGACCAATGAACTGTTGAAAATATCATTCAGCATGAAAAACCATGCCGGGAAGATAACCAACAGTCCTACTAAAATATTGGCAGTGATCCATTTCCCTATCCCTGCATTTTTCATCCACAACCAACTTCCCAGCACCAATAAATATGTGATAATAAAACTCATGATTGCCAATTCCCAAAATGCATGTTCTCCGGTTATCCATGTGATAAAATGTATCACAAAAAGGGGAGAAAAAATAAGCATTATATACAAGAGTGAATTTTCCTTTTTTACCAAATAAACAGTTATATTAAATACAAGGATGACCCAGAAAGCTGTAGCAATGTAATTATCCTGAAATATCAGCACTAGAATAATATATGCAAGTAAAATGATCAAACTGATTTTAACATGCTGGAATAAAGTTGTTTTTTTCAGGAAAATCTTTCCAATAAAGAACCCGGCCAAATATGTTGTGACTGAAATTGAATTAAACAATAAAAACTGCTTCAATGAATATCTCCCACCATTGAACTCATTATTGAATATAATGGCCAGTTGCACAACAATAATTATGATAAAAAAATCTCTCCATCTATTCCAAAAACTGCCTTGATAAGCAGCGCCCATATATCCAACCAATAAAGTGAGAATCCAAAAAGTCTCCAGATACAACTGCATCAGCTGAATGAAAAAAATTGAATAGAATAGTAAAACAACAGTGGGAACAAAGGCCACAACGCCATTGTATTTTCTTCTGATTAACTCGTCGAGTGCCATAATAAATGAATTTAGGTGTATAAAAGTCTTCCTGAACCGGAATGACTCTATAACGCCCAAAAACTTGATTTATTTTCTAATGATCTGATGATTAAATAAATATAGTAAATAGTATTTAAAAATCAAATCATTATAGCATTTGAATATTACAGGATTGGAACATCAGATCATTCAACAAGCTCCATATCCACCAACCTCCTGTCAAGATCAGCATCAACGATCCTGACACGGACCTGATCACCCATCTTACGGATGATCCCGCTGTGCCGGCCCCTGGCTTTCAGCTTCGATGGATCGAGGGAGTAGTCTTCATCCAGGCTGTCGAAGCCGACAAGGCCTTCCACACGGGATTCGGAAAGGATGACAAAGAATCCTCTTTCGATGAAACCGGAGATGTATCCGTCAAACTCTTCACCAATATGGCCAAAGATAAACTCCACCTGCTTGTATTTGACCGAAGCGCGCTCTGCTTCGGTTGCCTTGCGTTCCTGGGATGAAATATGCAGGCACTGCGCTTCGAGTTTGGCCTTATCCAGCCTTTTTTCTCCACCCAGATTGTCTTGTAAGATCCTGTGAACCAGCACGTCTGCATATCGCCGGATCGGACTGGTAAAATGGGCATAATGTGAAAAACTCAAGCCGTAATGACCGATATTCTCTGTGGAATAAACCGCCTTGGCCATGGTTCTCAACGCCATGGGTTCCAATATTTTCAATGCTTCATTTTGCTGTGCGAGCTCATTGAGTTGGTTGAAGGATGCCGCGATCTGTTTGGGTGTATCCAGGAAAATGCTGACCCCCATTTCTCTGGCAAATTCGGCAAAATCTGTCAGCTTGTCGGGATCGGGAAGATCATGGACGCGGTAAACGAACGGAACCAGTGCACCCGGTCTTTTGGAAATATACCAGGCCACTTTTTTATTGGCCAGCAGCATAAAGTCCTCGACGAGCATGTGCGCATCCTTTCTGATCTTGGGATGAACACCGATGATCGAACCGTCGCTGTCCAATTCAAATTCGACTTCCTCGGATTCAAAGGCGATCGCACCGTTCTGCATTTTTTCCTCCCTCATTTTTTTGGCAACACGGTTGAGCAGTTCCAGTTGTTCATAAAACTCACCGTGACCCTGATCGAGAATTTCCTGCACTTCTTCGTAGGTAAACCTGCGATCGGAATGAATGATGGTCTTGCCAAACCATTCTGACTGTATGTTGAACTTCTGATCGAATTCAAAAACAGCGGAAAAGCAGTATTTATCTTCATTGGGTCTGAGCGAACACAGTTCATTGCTCAGTTTTTCCGGCAGCATCGGGCAGACGCGATCCACCAGGTAAACCGATGTAGATCTTTCAAACGCTTCCTTATCCAGTGCGGTGCCGGGTTTCACAAAATGGGTTACATCCGCGATGTGGACCCCGATCTCCAGATGCCCGTTGTCCAGATGTTTCAGCGACAAAGCATCGTCAAAATCCCTTGCGTTGAACGGATCGATGGTGATGGTGAAAACATCCCGGAAATCTCTTCTTTTTGCCACTTCCTCACCGAGGATTTCTCCGGTAAGCACAGCAGCTTCTGAGATCACTTCACCCGGAAATTCAATTTTAAAACCGTTGTTGACCAGGATCGCATTCATTTCCATATCAGAACTTTCGTCCTGACCAAAGGATTGCACGATTTTTCCCCATGGGATTGATTTTTGTTCACCGCGCCATTCGGTGATCTCAACCACGACTTTATCCCTGGTTTTAACATCTTTGGCATTTTTGAGATCGATAAAAATCTCAAATTCGTTTTTTGCGCGGTCAACGAATACTGTTGCGTAACTTTTATATTTGTTGACTACACCCATGAACTGGCTGTTGGCTCTTTTGATCACTTCGATGATCTTGCCATCGTGCTTGCTCCTGCTTTTCCCGCTGTAAAAATGCTCAAACCGAACCGTATCTCCATCCAATGCATTGGCCATGTACTTGCGCGGAATGTGCACGTCAAAAGGCAGCGCATCACACAGGATATAAGCCGATCCGGTTCTGGTCATATCCACCGTTCCTTCAAAGTATTTTGGTTTTTTCTTCGATCTCTCCTGCCTCGTTATGACATATTTGCCTGGTTTTCCCGTGGACAGAAAACCATGTTTGACAAAACGCTGAAGACAGTTTTCAACCTGGTCCGGAGTATTCTCCAGATTGAGGATCCTGATCACATCCTCTGAAGAAAACTGTTTTGATGCCTGCTCCTTGAACAGTTTTCTGATCTTGTATTCCAAAAGACCTTTGGGAAGATAGACAGATTTCATATCGGATTTGTTTTTAATAAAAAATATTTTTGTATTGAAAAGATATACCAGGAAAAAATAACTGATATAAGAATGCGAGTCGGTCCGTTATATAATACAGAAGTATTAAGTTACATCCATACAAATCACCCGATCAGCTTTCTCCCAATTGTTGCATGATAAAACCATCTTCGTCGATTTCAAATGCGAGCTCGATGGAAGAAGAAGCGTCATACAGATCGTTGACCGAAGCATCACCTCCCATCAGATAGATTTCCAGTTCATCGGTGATGGTTGCCACAATATGGCGGATAAATTTCCCGTCCGAACTCGTGCTGGCGATGATCTGTTTTGAAATGAGTTTACCTTTGAGATCAAATGTTTTCAAAATGTATTCGTATTTCATCAAGCCAGCTTTCCAAAACACGATCGCATGGTATTTTTCCTGTTGCGGCAAACGAAAACAAGGGATGAATTCTTCGATGTCTTCCAACGGATCATCCTGGTCTGCAAAAATAAGTGCCTGATCCACCAGATAAGTTTCGATCAATTCCTTTGGTAACGCCTTATTATTAACCGAATAATAATTGATGGTCGTTTCAGAAACCGTAACGGGCAATTCAACTTCAGGGAAAAAATCATAAAACGCTTCCCAAAACTTTTGCGTTTTTTCCTGACTCATAATGATATTGTTTTAAAACTCAAATATAAGATTCTTTGATCATTCACCTGTACAGAATGCAAGCAATTTCAAATGACAGCCTTAATGCCGGGTCTGTCAATCAAAATTACACACCCGGACGAGCAGAAATTTTTCCAGGAAACTGGTAAGCCTCCCAACCTGTTTAAAGCACTGATCCTGTTATTCAAAACGAGCATCAGTCCTTACACCTTTGTTGTGAATGACCATGGGTGTACTATGAGCAGACTTCCGATAAATGCCGTACCGTAAATTTCTATAAATGAAGAAAACAATATCGGAAATAAAATCCGGTAAATGCCATGTTATTCGTAAAAGCTGATTTGCCTAATACCAAAGAAGTATAATACCCGATTTCCGTGTGCTCAAAAAACAGATCAGAATTGTTAACTTTAAAACCAAAATCAAGCTGAAATGCCCATAAGAATCCTGAATGCTCTTTTCTGATTTCTTTAATTATTTCAGGACCGAGCGACATATAAAAATAGGTATGATCCTTTTTTTTGTTCCACAATGCATTATATCTGAACAAAATGGAAGCAGAATAACCATAAGTTTCCGAATCCAGCAATTCATCTTCCTGGTTTATCTGAAAAAATCTGACTGGAACGAAAATGCCTAAATCACTTTTCCTTTCCGAGTTAAATTCCCTGAACTTCAAGGATGGCACCAAACCCGCTCCTCCGAAAAATCCGGAGCGCTCATCACCGGCCCAAAACCTGTTCGTACTTCCTTCAATAAATAATGAAAAAGGAGTGACCAACCTGTTTTGATTTTCCTGAGCCATGACATGTGAATAGCCATTTAATATAAGTATACATACGAACAGACTGAAAAGGTTATTTTTTCTCATAGGTAGTAATTGATATGGTGAAAACTAAATTATATAAACATGAACTCCTCATATTTATACCAAAATGACAATCCGAAATCAATCATTCTATGAGGGCTCAAACTTCAAAACTATAAAATTTTTACCACAATTGCAATTATTGAAGTCCATGATGATCTAAGAATTTTAAAAAAGGAAAAAACCGGAAGGCAAGGAGTGATGTAAGGATTCCCGGAATAACACCAAAAGAGGGCTGTCAAAACTGATAGCCCTCTTATTATTTCTTTATTAACTTCTTAGTTAACAGAATCTTTCAAAGCTTTTCCAGCTTTAAACTTAACCTGGTTAGAAGCAGCAATTTTGATAGTTTGTCCTGTAGCAGGATTTCTTCCTTCTCTTGCTTCTCTCTTAGAAACAGAAAAAGTTCCGAAACCTACGAAAGAGGCAGAATCACCGTTTTTCAATGTACTTTCGATTGAACCGAACACTGCATTAACAGCTTCCGTAGCCTGAGCTTTTGTAATTCCAGCACTGTTTGCCACAGCGTTGACTAAATCTCCTTTGTTCATTTTTAAATAATTTAATAATTAATGAATTAATTTATAAGGATGCAAAGATATTACTATTTTCATATACACAAAATAAATTTGAAAAAAAGGCAAAATAACCGTATTTACAAGCTTTTCAGGTCAATCGTAAAATAAGTTATATATTGCAAATTATCATATATTATTTTGTCATTAAATGACAATTCATGAAAGAAATCCTGAAAATATTATTCCGTTAACCTCTCCACCAAACAATCGTATTCTTTCTTTGTTAAAACATCGTATTTCCTCAGGATGTTTAAGAAATAATATTTTATATATTGTTCATTGGTAGTTATTTAGGTGGTTAGCCAATCAGTTTGTTAGCCTGTTAGTCTCTTTGAATTGAGCGTGTACTTTGAGCAAAAGACACGAAATTTGTCCTGGAATCAGAGGTTTTAACCTTTTGTATAAATCATTAGCTAATAATGCGAATCAAGGGTTAAAGTTAATTCTGCAGATAAGCAGGATTTTCTCACTTTTTTGCCTCGATCCTAAAGGATGAAAGCGAGAAAATCCTTT
>DDTL01000120.1 GCA_002344345.1 Saprospiraceae bacterium UBA2365 | reverse complement strand
TTTTTTTTTTTTTTTTTCTTTGCCTTGGTAAGTCGAATAAACATAAGAATTAGTCGGTGGTTGAACTTTATGTCATGAAAGTAAGTCAAACTTCCCATGCTGAATTAAAATAACCTGTATACTTTTATTTTCGCCTGAACCATTGGATGTCAGAGGTTTTTCCTGGTTGAATAAATTTGGCTTGTAATGTTGATCATGGGATGGTGTAAGGATAAACCCAATAGAAAACTTTTTGGGGAAGACTGCCTGATTTTTTTCATTACCCAATGATGTTTGGGATTTTTAAACTAAAAACTGCCTGATCATGAACCAGTTAAAAAACGGATTGATGGTACTTCCCGGAGCCTTCATTCTATCTCTTGTTGCCTTGTACAACGCATTTCCCTTGGTCTATTCAGATACCGGAACGTATATTTACAGCGGGTTTGACCTGTTTGTTCCGGTGGATCGCCCCATTGTGTACGGTTTGTTGATCAGGTTATTTTCATTAAAGTTTTCCCTCTGGATCGTGATCTTTATGCAGAATCTGATGACAGCTTTTATCCTATTTGAAGTAGTACGTCACTTTTTTGCAGGTAATGCGAGGTTTTTGCAGATCTATGTTGGCTTGATACTTTTTTTAACATTTTTTACAGGAATAGCCTGGTATTCCAATCAACTCATGCCGGATTTTTTCATTCCTTTGGCAGTTTTGGCAATTTTTATGCTGATCAGGCGAAAAAAAATGGATTTATTACCGGTTGTGCTCACAATTGCTATTTTGCTTTTATCGCTTTTGACGCATTTTTCGCATTTATTGATCGCAACCGTTCTGATGGCTGTTTTGTGGATGATCACGTGGGTGATGAAACATTACCTGGCAGATGTTTCGGTAAGGAGATTGTTGATGGTCACGGTGGTTATCGCCTCAGCCTGGCTGATTTTACCCGCGATCAATTATGCAGTTGATCAGGAATTCAGCATATCAAAAGGAAGTCATGTTTTTTTGATGGCACATTTGAATGAGACAGGTATCCTGAAAAAATTTCTGGACGAAAATTGTTCCAATGAAGAATTTAGGGATTGCAAACTATGTATGGTAAAAGATTCACTGCCGGCAGATGTGGCATCCTTCATCTGGTCCGGCAAAGTATTGGAGAAAACCGGAGGATGGATTGAAAGCCGCAAAGAGTACAACAAAATTATATTTGGCACAATCAAAGATCCTGAATTTCTGGTGCGCAATGTTTTTAGTTCGCTCACCTATGGGTTGGTTCAGCTCACCAGAAATGACATCGGGGAAGGATTGAGCGCTTACAATCCGGGTAGTCCGCCCTATGATCAGGTTAAATGGTGGTTTCCGCATGAGTTGAACAGTTATCAAAACAGTAAGCAAAACAAATGGGATGGTGTCAATCTTAAGTTTGAGGTCTTGAATATTGTGCAGGTGATATTATTGATTGTGAACCTGTTTGCGCTGCTGGTTGTTTTTACGGGGAAAACAATGCTGCCTGAGAAGGAGACCCTTTACCTGTTGTTGTTTGTAATGGTTGCCATTCTGGTGAATTCGATGATCACTGCCGGGTTGAATGCACCGTATGAAAGATATCAATCCAGGATTGTGTGGTTGTTGCCAATGGCTACTTTGGTCATGATCGCGCAATCAGGCAGGGTAGGGAAGTGGTTAGTTGGGGCTTGGAAAATGATGAAAAATTAGGGTTTGCAAGATCACTTTTCAGAACGGTCATCATACAGGTATGATATCAGTGCTACTTTTTTCATGCCAATGTGTGAAGCCACTTCTGATAATATCCCGGATAGTAAACCTGGTTTGATTGGGTTATGATCGGGTAATGTGAGATGATGGGAACCATTCATCTGATCGTGTGATTCTTATATGATTTCCTTTTAGTCTTGTAACTTTATATTCAAGTTTAATGGCGACCATACTGTTTTAATATCACGCATGCTGTTGGTGAAAACACCAACAGCAGCGATAAACCCGTTATGATTTTTTTGCATTCACAAACCAATATCTAAGGGATTCAATGCGAAGGTGAAAATATAACAATTTAGATTGAATTTTCGCATGTTTGTTTATTTTTGTTATTAATGCGAATCAAGGGTTGAAAAAAAGCTCCGAAAATCCTTTATTTGGCCTCAATCCTAAAGGAAGATAAAGGATTTTCTCGCTTTCATCCTNNTCATCCTTTAGGATCGAGGCAAAAAAGTGAGAAAATCCTGCTTATCTGCAGAATTAACTTTAACCCTTGATTCGCATTATTAATCTTTATATCGATTACAGTATTTTTTTGTTGGTGGATCAGAGTACATTTTTACGAGGCAAAGAGGTTATAGGTATTGATAAAAGTCATTGTGGAAGTTAATCAGATTCAAATTTTTCTTAAGTGTAGTAGACAGTCAAATGTACATAAGAAATAAATCAGCTGTCTGTCGTACTTTTCTTGTTTTATTATAAATTTTAGACATGAAACCAGTTTTAATTCTCTTTTTAATTTTCGTTTGCGGGCTCTCTTTTGGTCAGATTAGAACGGTAGAGTATTTCAATTCAAAATGGGAAAAAACCAAGGAAAAGAAAGCAAAGATACGCAGAGTGATAATGATGGATAATGATACAACTTTTGCCTTAACAGACTATACCAAAAGGGGAAAACTTTTAATGAAAGGTAAATACCGAAGTGTTGATCCTTTGATTGAAAATGGATTTTTTGAGTTTTATGATCGCAAAACTCAATTGAGGTATGCCTCCGGATATTATACAAACGGTCAAATGACCGGTGTTTGGAAGTATTACACAAATAATTATTATGTTGTTCATGAGATTGATTATGATATTATTGAGAGAAGATATAAGGAATGTGGAGATGTAAAATCCATTCTAATGACGAATGAAGCTGACAGGAAGAATTTTAAAAATGCTATGTATCAGGGTTATCCTTTTTCTAAATTTGAGGAATTCTTATATCAAAATGCGACATATCCCCCCATGGCAGAGCATCTCCTTCAGCAAGGTGCATTTGTTGCCCAGTTTAAAATCAGTAATTTTGGTCAGGTCTGCGAACCTAAAATAGTTGTAAGTCCATCTAAAGACTTGTCAAGGGAATTATTAAGGCTCATATCAATTTCCTCAGGGTGGCAACCAGCTAAAATTGATGATGAACCGATACAAATGTTGCTAACATTGCCTGTTGTATTTAGATTACCAAAATGAGAATATTTGAAATTATTTAATTGTTTTCCTGAATTTATGCCCTAAGAATAAATCAATTACTAAAATGTCTAATCCTATTCAACTACCTTGTTTTTCGCCTTTGTTGGTGTTTTCACCAACAAAGTAATGGCAATCATACTGTTTTGATATCACACATGCTGTTGGTGAAAAAACCTACAGCGACGAAAAAAAGAAAAGGGTTTGGCTCCACCCACCCGGGCATTACTGATTTTTCCGAAAAATCAAAAGCCCCTCAACTTTTCAGCTGAGGGGCTTTTTCTGTCCTGCGGTAATCTGCAGTATCAAAATGAGTATTCGTTAAATCCTATATTTCTTTTCTGATCAATTGTGTTGTGCTTCATTGGATTTGGCAAAAGCAACAAATTCCTGGATGATATCATCCACATTGACCAGGGCTTCTCCACGGATCATCACCGGTCGGATATCATATTTTTGAAGGGGTGTGGCCAGTTTTCCACCCAACTGCTTTAATATAAAGAAATCGCAGTCTGCGATGGACTTTGCCATGATCAGATGCGCTTCATCGATCTCATGGCTGTGACTGCCGCATCCGCAACCATGATCATCATCGTGTTCATGCTCATGATCATGCTCATGATGGTGACCATGACCACCACAACAGCCTTCATCTTCATGATCGTGTCCATGACTGTGATCGTGATCGTGACCATGTCCGCAACCACAACCGTGATCATCTCCGTTTTCAGTTTTGCCGTGATGCTCTGAACCGCACTTGGGATTGTTCCTGAATTCGGTACCGGTCACTGAATCTCCATCTAATGTGACCACCATAAAATATTGGGCATGCCCTGTATGAGGCGCAACGGTCACTTTATCTGTCGTTGGAATTGCTATTTTCATTTTTTTGAGTTTTTATTTTTTGTATTATTTCGAAACAATTGAATAAGGAAAAGGTTCAGACGGATCAAACCAATTTTTTCAACAATTCATTGATGTCTGTTTTTTTGGTGATGTAGTCATTCAGTTCAGCAATAGGAAGACGTACCTGTTGTAAGGTGTCTCTGTCTCTCACCGTAACTGCGTTATCCTGCAAGGATTCAAAATCCACCGTGACGCAGAAGGGAGTTCCGATAGCATCCTGCCTGCGGTATCTTCTGCCAATGGCGTCTTTTTCATCATACTGAGCCTGAACGGCAAATTTTAATTGGTCAAACACTGCTTTTGCCTTCAGGGTAAGTTCTTCATTGTTTTTGACCAATGGTAAAACAGCCGCCTTCACCGGAGCTAAAGCAGCAGGCAATTTCAATACGACCCTTTCAGATTCCTTACCGTCTGCATCAGGCACCATTTCTTCCTGGTAGGCAAAACTCATCATCGCCAGGAACATTCTGTCCACACCGATGGAAGTTTCCACTACAAAAGGAATATAGCTTTCATTCAGCTCAGGATCAAAGAACTGCATTTTTTTACCGCTCAGATCTGAATGGCTTTTCAGGTCAAAATCAGTTCTGGAGTGAATACCTTCAAGTTCCTTGAAGCCAAAAGGAAATGCAAACTGAATGTCCACAGCAGCATTGGCATAATGCGCCAGATTTTCGTGATCATGGAAACGGAGCATGTTTTCATCCACACCTAAAGCATGGTGCCATTTCATACGCATGTTTTTCCAATATCTGTACCATTCCATTTCGCTGCCGGGCTGAACAAAATACTGCATTTCCATCTGTTCGAACTCCTTCATCCTGAAGATGAACTGACGTGCAACGATCTCATTTCTGAAGGCTTTTCCGATCTGGGCGATGCCAAAGGGAATTTTTTGCCTGGTGGTCTTTTGTACGTTGAGGAAATTGACAAAGATACCCTGGGCTGTTTCAGGTCTGAGGTATAGTTTGCCTTCATCCCCGGCGATATTGCCGAGTTGAGTGCTGAACATCAGGTTGAATTGCCTGACATCGGTCCAGTTTTTCGAGCCGCTCACCGGATCGGCGATTTCAAGTTCTTCGATCAGCGCTTTAAGATCTTCGAGTTGGCCTGAACTCAGCGCGTTGGTCATCCGCTCATTGATGCGTTTGATCTCTGCATAATATTCGACCACGCGGGTGTTGGTTGTGATAAATTGTTCTTTATCAAAGGATTCTCCGAAGCGTTTTTCTGCTTTAGCGACTTCCTTATCAATTTTTGCTTCGATTTTGGCAATGTGATCTTCAACCAGGACGTCAGCGCGATATCTTTTTTTGGAATCTTTATTATCGATCAAAGGGTCATTGAATGCATCCACGTGACCTGAAGCTTTCCATGTTTTGGGATGCATGAAAATGGCCGCGTCCAATCCTACGATATCGTGATGCAGCTGGACCATGGATTTCCACCAGTAGCTTTTAATGTTGTTTTTCAGTTCTACGCCATAAGGACCGTAGTCATAAACGGCGCTCAGACCATCATAAACTTCACTGGAAGGATAGACAAAACCATATGTTTTTGCATGGGAAACGATTTTCTTAAAAAGCTCTTCAGACATGACATTTGTATTTTAGGCGCAAAAGTAATCAAGAAATTCGAAATTTGAGGATTCCAGGATTTGAAAATACGAATCCCGATAGTGAATGTCTGGATATACGAAATGCAAGAGCCGTATCGGGATTAAATCAAAAAATCAACAACTCAAATTGTGAGAGCCAATTTTACTTTCCTTTGAAATATTCTGATTACGTGAAAAAGCAAAGGTTTACTCCATTACATCCAGCACAGCGTTCAATCCAATATTCAGCAAAGCAGGATCTTCTAAAATGAGTTTCCTGCAGATTGCATTGGTTCCTGATTTGATGGTGCAGGGTGGTGCGTTTGCAGGGATGGTCACATAATCGGAAGTAGTTGGAACACCTCCACAATCCCAGTTGAGAGCATTGTTCCAATCGTTGGAAGTAGTGCCAAGCCATATTTTTTGTCTTCTTCCGCTGAAAGTTTGTTGTGTAATGGTGTATTTGGCACACAGCCAAAGATTTGGATCAAAATAGGCGGCATTTGGGATAAAATTGAGTTGTGCGGTAAAATCAATGGCTTCAGGATTGTTTTGATCAAAAATTACCGTTGTATCACCACCCATACCAGTGAACCGGATGGCGACAGGCATTTCAAAAAAAGTTCCCTGACCTGCAGAATGTGTCTGGTTGATGCTCAAATAAACTTTTTTACAATCGTTGTCGACTGACCAGTTGACATTGTAGAAAGGCCAACCTTCACCATAAAGCCAATCAGCAAAAAATTCAGTCAGATCCATTCCTGAAACAGCCTCAAGATGTAATTTTAAATCATCTGTCATTGCATAATTATAGGATAACTGAGGGTCATTAATATAATTGTAAACCGCTTCAAAAAAATCTTCATCGCCCAGTTTCCACCTCAGCATGTGAAGGATCAAAGCTCCTTTATTGTATACCAGTTGTCCGTTAAAAATGTTATAAATATTGGAAAGGTCATAGACATAAGTTGATCCGTTCGTACTCCCGGTAACATTATTTATCTTTGAGGATTTCCAACTTTGCCAGTTGGTATATCCTATACCTTGTTCGCAGGTCAGGCCATCCAGATAGGTAGCAAAACCTTCATTCAGCCAGATATCATTCCATGCGCCGCATGTGATCTTGTCGCCAAACCACTGATGTGCCAGTTCATGTGCCAGAAGGGAAATACCGTAATTGCCGACAAAACTCATGGTAGAATGTTCCATTCCACCGCCAAAACCACATTGTGCATGGCCGTATTTTTCATTTTCATACGGATAAGGGCCAAATTTGCCAATATAAAACTGGAATACAGGGATCAGATTAGGAGTATTTGCCATCGCAAGATTCAGATGGCAAGGATAAACATAATTGAGTACCTCGATCGGATTGCCGTCACCCGGAACCATATCTGAGTAGACGGAATAATCTGCTACGGAAAATGCAGCCAGATATGCCGGAATCGGATAATTATGTTTCCAATGATATGTGATGGTGTTATCCGGGTTGTTGACAGTATTGACCAATAATCCATTACTTCCTACTTTATAGGGTGCGGGACAAGTTATGATCATGTGTAATGAGTCTGCTTTATCATCAAGTGTTTGTTTGCAAGGCCACCAGTTCTTGGCGCCAAATGGCTCGGACAAAGTCCACATGACTTTATCGTTGCTTCCTCCGCAGGGTGTTATGCTGGTTGTGAAAGAGCCAAATCCTTCAGTGACCGGGCTTCCTTTATAGTATATTTTGACTGAATCCAATGTGTTTACAGGAATGATCCACGGCAGTTCGATCTGAAGAGAAATTGTAGTATTAAAAGTATAACTAAGTTGTTGATTGTGAAAGATCACTGAATCAACTGTCATATTATTCCGGAAGTCAAAATACAGGTATTCCATATTTTCCTCAAGCGGTTTGAAATATGTACATACCATTCCCTGAACATATTTTACTGCCGGATCAACCTGTAAATCCAGTCTATGGTAACGGATGTCATAATTGTCTGTTAAGCCGGTTACTGATCTTTCCTGAGCGGACAGATCTTTTATTATTAATCTCGTTTCTTTGTCAATTTCCTGTGAAAAGCTCTGAAATTGAAATAGTAAAATCAAGAGAATGAATGCTGGCTTAATAACTGTTTTTTGAAGATAGGAATACATATCAGTAAAATAATAGTTATTTCAATCAGTGGACTCCTTTACATTTGACGGCGTTATAACCTCTCAATACTCGTGCAAATGTTAATCGCTTCTTCTATGGCATTTTCATCTTCATCCAAAAATGAAATAATGATAAAAAAATTAGTGTCCGAATCAGGGTCAATCAAACCCATAATAAAAACTTTTACTCCGTCAGAGACTCCTTCAGCATAAGCGCCTTCAAAATTATTGAATTCAATCAAACTGATGTCATCAATTCTTTCAAAATCCAAAGAAGCGGCAATTTCCAATGTAAACGAAGCGATATCAGTTGCATCTATCTCATCATTTTTGAATGGAACAATGGATAATTCCATACCATCACCTACTGCAGAAAATTCGTCTATATTATTGACTGTTTCAACAAAATCATCAGCCAGTGAAAATGAAATGCCATAAGTATGCCATTCATATTGCTGCTGACTATATGTAAAATGGCAAATACTAAAAAAGATAATAAGTGTAAAGAAACTTTTCATTTGAATGATATTTATTTTTTTTAGATCAGATAGAACTTGTTATTGGTCACTCTTTTTCTCTATCCAGGTTGTAAAAGCACCTTAATTGATCTTTTGTGTTGTATTGATAATCAATTATAATTTCATAGAATAATTCAAACTGATCAACTGTTCAAATGTTAATTCAAGCTATTATCGAAAAACTGTCAGATACTTTTATCAAAAAGTTTTTGCATTTTGCATTATGAATTATTTATTTGGTAAATGTAGCCGAATTTTAAAATTTTTCTAAATAATTTTAAAAAATTTT
>DDTL01000112.1 GCA_002344345.1 Saprospiraceae bacterium UBA2365 | reverse complement strand
ATATACAACCAACATTCATTTGAGTACTTTAAAAAAAATTTATTAACATTTATATTTATTAACATAAACGGAGTTTTTGTTAGTTATTTAATAATTAATGATTTAAAATGACGGAATGTATCGTTGACTGTAAAGTGAATGTGAATATCTTATAGTGCAAGAAATGTGAAAATTATTTATTAACATATTAACAGGACTAATGATAAATTGATTTTTTAGAATTTTTATTTAATATATAATTATCATGTGAGTTTGTTGGTCAATGGATATAGAAATAAAAGAATGTTGTATTTGGCAACAAAGTACTTAAATTTTTCCCTTCCGAAGTAAAACCTTTTTCGAACCGCTAAAGGGTTAAAAGATAAGTTAGATTAAATATATTCAGCGAACAAATAAATTAAGAACACCTCCCATACAGGCAGGCCCATACGGGCAGGCTCCAACGGGCGAGCTTTACAGTCAGGCTCCGATCAACGTTTTCTGATTTAACAAGCAGATTACATCTTTAAATATATCTGAACTGTTAGATCATTGGCATTACTTGTAAGTATTTTAACTGATGTTTTTGTTATTGTAATTTTGGTTTATAATATAATATTGACTTTATTGTTGTTACAATTAGCACTTAAGTTTTTAATCGTATATTTGAAAAAAATTAAATTATGGAAGATAAGATAAGAAATTTGGAACCGAAGGTGTTGTGGAATCATTTTGCTGACATCAATGCAATTCCACGGCCTTCGAAGAAAGAAGAAAAAGCAATTCAATTTTTAAAAGAGTTTGGTGAGAAACTGGGATTAACTACTTATGTGGATAAGGTAGGTAATGTGATCATTTCAAAACCTGCAACTAAAGGAAAAGAAAAGTGTATACCAGTTATTCTTCAGGGGCATATTGATATGGTTGCACAGAAGAATGAAGGCGTTGATTTTGATTTCGAAAGGGAGGGCATTAAAATGGTCATTGACGGTGACTGGGTTAAAGCTGATGGTACCACATTGGGTGCAGATAATGGAATTGGAGTAGCAGCTGCCATGTCCGTTTTGTCTTCAGATGATATTGCACACGGACCATTGGAGGTATTGGTAACTATGGATGAAGAAACGGGTATGACAGGAGCAAAAGCATTGGAAGCTGGAAAGATGAAAGGAAAGATCATGCTGAATCTTGATTCAGAAGATGAAAATGAGTTGACTATTGGATGTGCCGGAGGAATTGACGTTAGTATTACAGGCAACTACGAAGAGAAAAAAGTTAAAAAGAGTCATTTGGCTTATAAAATTACTTTAAAGGGTCTTAAAGGTGGGCATTCCGGGATGGAAATACATTTAGGAAGAGGAAATGCTAATAAAATCATGAATAGGATCCTATTTAATTTAGATGAGGAAATTGGTATCGGTATCAGTTATATCAATGGTGGTGGTTTAAGAAATGCCATCCCGAGAGAAAGTAAATCACTTATAGTGATCAAGGAAAACGATGAAGACTTGATGTTAAAGTATTTCAATGAAATGGTGTCTCAACTGAAATTGGAATATAAAGTAACGGATCCTGATATGGAAATTTTTATTGAAGAAGAAGAATTACCAGCCAGGATCATGAAATCATTTTTCATGCGAGATCTGCTAAGTGCAATTTATAGTAATCCCAATGGAATATACAGGATGTCTCCGGATGTAGCGGGATTAGTACAAACCTCCAATAACCTGGCGAGGGTTTTTGTGGAAGGAGGTACAGTTGAGATAAACAACTTAACCAGAAGTTCGGTGGATTCAGAAAAGATGGATTTAGCGAATGCAATTAAGGCATCTTATATCAGATATGGGGCTGACATTTCAATGACGGGTTCGTATCCTGGTTGGGCTCCAGATCCTAATGCCGGAATTAATAAAGTGATGTCTGATCTGTTTGAGAAAGAATACGGTAAGAAGCCACTTATAACTGCATGTCATGCAGGGTTGGAGTGTGGAATTATTAAGAATAATTATCCTGATGTGGATATGATATCATTTGGACCGAATATCAGGGGGCCACACTCACCGGATGAAAAAGTTCAGATTTCTTCTGTAAACAGGTTTTGGATCTTTTTAAAGAATACTTTAGAGAATATTCCTGAAGTATAATTATTGTAGGAATGTTAGAATGTTCCACGTGGAACATTCTAACAAAGCCTTACACCATTCATATCAATGGTTGTCTGAAAACTTTGAAGTTCTGTTTTATGGGGTATAAAACAAGTTCTAACCAATTCATTACATTCTTCTGCAATCAAACTATTTGGACTTAAAACATAAAATGCAGGACCCAGGCCTGCAACACCCATACCAATAACACCTGTTTTTTCTATTGCTGCCAAAGCATCCAAATATCCTGGAATATTTTTTCCCAGTGACGTATCCAGCTCATTTTTAAAAAAGCAATCTTTCATTAAGTTTAGGTTGGATGTATACATCGAACTTATAAAACCGCACATTTGATTTGTATAATTAAAAAGCGTTTGAGCTGAAAAAGTAGTGATCCAGCTTGTGAACTCAGGTGCTTTGTATGCAATATTTTGAGGATAGAAAACATTCAGAAATAGTCCTCTTGGTAAATAAAGTTTTTGAAATGATTCGCTTTCTGAATTCCTGGAAAGAATGGCACCTCCAAAAATAATGGACAATACCTGACTGTCATCAGTTCCGGGAATGAACTTTCTGGTCGCTTCTATCGCAAAGGATACCAAATCATATCTTTCCAAAGGTCTTCCCAACAATTCATTGACTGCGAATGCACCACCAACTGCAGATGCAGCACAAGAGGACAACCCAAAACCTATTGGGATCTTATTATGTATATCCAACTGGATCCCTTCATCCGCCTTCAGGAAATTGCATAATAAATCACCGGCCAAAACAGCGCTGTTTTGAGAAACATCCAAACTCAATCCTTTTTTAAATCCTGTAATTGCATGAGCTGTTACACCTTTTCCATCATAGAATCTGCCAGTTATTTCATCACCCGGTAGGCTTGATGCCACACTGATACTACCCTTACCCGAACCAAAACCTGCGATGGCACAAGGCACAAATACTTTAATGCCTGTATTTTTATCTCTCATATTTAATGCTTTAATATTATTCGTCAGAAAAACTTACCATAATGTCTCTGTACTTGGAATAAACCGCTGATCTGGAAAGAAATCCAACATACTTACCTTCATCCAATACAGGCAAATTCCATGCCTGGCTGGAAGAAAACTTTTCCATCACTGTTTCCATATAATCTTTGATATCTATATAAGTCATCACATTGTTCATCAATTGCTCGACACGTACTTTTTCATATAATTTTTCATTAAAAATAATGTGTCGGATATGATCCATATAAACCACACCTTTTAAATGTTGTTTCGAATCAACTACAGGAAAAATATTTCTTCTGGATCGCTGAATGGCTTTGACCACTTCACCTAAAGTTGATTGTGGCAGAATTTGGATAAAATCATTTTCCAGAATTTCCTGAATATTCATATAATGCAGGATGACCTGATCTTTGTTATGTGTCAACAATTGTTTTCTCTCTGCCAACTGTCTGGTATAAATACTATGCTTAACGTAAATCCTTACCATTAAATAGGAAATGATGACCACGATCATCAAAGGTACCATCAGGGTATAACCGCCAGTCAACTCTGCGATTAGAAAAATCGCCGTCAAAGGTGCAAACAGAATTCCTGCAAAAACACCGGACATACCCAATAAGGTAAATTGCACCGGGTTCACTTCTATTTCTGCAAAAGTATTCAAAGCCATCGCAATAGTAAAACCAAGGGTTGCTCCCGTGAATAAACTGGGCGCTACTACACCTCCTACACCACCTGCAACCAATGTCAAACTCGTGGCAATCACTTTAAAGAAAACCAATCCGGTCAACAGAAAAAAGAAGATCCAAAGACTGTCTGTTGAATTGAAAAAAGGGTTGTGAGAAAAGATTTGCTCATAATTCCCCTGTAGTATTAAATTGATGGTATGATAGCCCTCACCGTATAATGCAGGTATACAAAATATCATCAATCCCAAAACAGCTCCGCCTATGATGAATCTATACCAATAGTTGCGGACTTTTTTAAAGAGTTTTTCTATATACCAGAAAGATCTGTTGAAATACACAGAAACCAATCCGGTGATGATCCCTAGAAGGATGAAGAAAGGTATATCTGCCACCTCAAAACCTTCTATCAGCCGAACACTGATCAGGTAATCACCGCCAAACATAATTTTCGCCACCAATACACCGCTGATAGATGCCCCCAACAAGGGTAAAACTGAATAAGCAGTCAAATCCAGCATCAGTACTTCCAGCGTAAAAATCAAGCCGGTTATGGGTGCATTTAAAGACCCGGCCATTGCTCCTGTAGCGCCACAAGCCAACATTAATGAAGTGTGTTTTTGATTTAAACGGAATTTTTGAGCGATTTGAGAACCAACAGCACTACCCGAGGCAACCGCAGGGCCTTCAACACCTGCAGACCCGCCAAATGCGGCCGTAATTGCAGCAGTGATCAACGGACCAAATACAGTTTTGATCCCCATGATGCTTTTTTCTTTGGCAATGGCATACAAAGTTGTAACAATCCCATGTCTGAAAACCTGTTTCATGCCAAAACGCATGATCAAGATCACTATTAATATTCCGATCAATGGAAAAATAAAGAAAAGCAGATTGAAATATTCAAAACCTACAATCTTTAAAACATTGTTTTTTACAAGATTCGCACTGGCTTTCATAAAATATGAAGCCAAACCAGCTATACCTCCCACTAAAAAACTGATTATCAACAAATAGTATTGTTCGTTCAGGTTTTTAATACCCCAATTTTTAAATCCCGGAAAGCTTAGTATCTTTTGTAAATCGATCATGTTTTTCTGATAATCTGACCATCGAAGTGGCAAATTCTGTCAAAAATATCAACTTTTGACGAAAGTCTCTTAAACCAACCCAGGAATGTCACTTCAAGGGATCAAAAACCGGTTTAATCAATATTTATTGGCTTATCTGTCTCACAACAGAAATTTCGATTGAAAAATCTAAAAAAGGATTTTCAACCATTGATGCAACCTTTTGATGGTAATTCATTTGAAAGTAACAAAGTATTGTGCCAATCTCTTTCATCAACGAATTGGATTTTTTGGAGTAGATTCAAACTAGATTCACGACAAGATTCCGGCGAAGTCATCAAATCTTTGGGAGAATATAGAATAATTTTGTGAGTAAATAAATTGGGGGGAAAATTAGCATTGAAAATTTATCCGGGAAATATTTGAACGATCAGGTTTAAAACCATGCATAATAAAACGGGCTATAGGTTTTTGTTTAGTGTCTGCACGAAAACAGATGTTATTTTAGTCTTTTATAAGAAAACATTTGGGACAACGCTTGCGAGGGATATTTGAAGACAGAGATTATCCTGATTGTAAATGCCGGTTTCAAAAACAGACAAAACGCAGGATTTGACATTTTATGTAAAGCCTATTTACCTATGAACCTTACAGTGGATTTAATTGGGTAGTGATCAGAGTACTTTTCGCTGTACACTTTGTAGGAAGCAACTTCAAAATCCTTTGAAAAAAATAAATTGTCAATCCGAAGCAGAGGGATCCTACCTGCATAGCTGGAACTGAATCCCTCTCCCTGAATGGTGAAAGCATCCTGAAGTCTGGATGAAAACTTGCGGTGAGTGTAAGAAATTGGAGGATCATTCAGATCAACCCCCATTATGATGGGATGTGGACAGTTGTCCATATGCTTACGTACTTTTCTCGCCTGTTCTGCCCTGATGATCACATTATTCTTGTATTTGGCAAGTATAGAACGGATCCTGAAAAACTTAAAACTCTGTCGGTTCTCAACGTCTTCAAAAACCTGATCCGCATCTTTTGTTATATTATTTGATTGAAAATGAGCACTATAAACTCTTACCGTATCTTTTTTAACCAACAGGTCAGCCCAAACGCATGAATTGGTTATCCCTCCAAAATCAATAATGCCTTTGTTAATAAAAGGGAATTTTGAATATATTGTCGTACGAACATTGGGACTACTGGCAATGTAGGGATAATGTCCGTTGAGTAATTTTTCCAAAAAACCATTGATTTCCTGGCCACACAAAATATCAGCATCGAGGGTATCTGTCAAAAAGGATCTGAATACCTCAATACTACCCTGATCGTATTGCTGACTGCCAGGGAGAAAAGTTCCATAAGCGTAATTCATGTTGTAGGAAGCTACTGAAATTGAATAATCATCAGATGATTCTGTCCCCCGGAATGAAAGGATGTACGGAGAAATAAAAATACCACCCATCAGTATCAGGATGCTCAACCAAGAGTGTTTCCAGTCTGTTAACCACCAGAATAGAACAAAAACTATGTTTAATAACATTAAAACAGGAAAAAACAGACCTAAGAATGAAAAAAACCAGATTTTTTCAGGACTGATATAAGGTGAAAGGAAAGCAAAAAGACTGAGCGCTACAAGAATAGCATTCAGAATAAATAATATTTTTTTGATCAGCTTCAATCTTCGTTTTTCCCTGCGTCAAACAAAACTTTCTTTTCTTCTTTTGTCAGGCTATCATAGCCATGTCTGTGTATTTTTTCAAGGATTCTGTCTACCTCAAGAAGATGTCCGGATTTATTAGCCCCATACTTGTTTTCGTGTTTAAATCCGCGACTTTTGTGAGCCACCCTCAATTTTGGTTTAGATATAATTCCTGAAAATCTATCCATCAAATATCCAACAAATTTATTAAAACCAATGGATAAATCATTTCCGGATTTCAGATTGGATATAAAAATCCATCCGAATATAGCTCCGCCCAAATGGGCAAAATGGCCACCGGTATTGATCATGCCGGTAGTTCCGACCAGATCGGAGATCACCATGAAAAGCACTAAATATTTGATCGAAACAGGACCTATCAGGATCAGGTGTAATTTATAATCCGGTGCGAGAAATCCGGCTGCTACCGTAACCGCCATGACTGCAGCTGAAGCGCCTAAAGCGAACGCGCCAATATAATGCTCCGGTAGAATAAAATGATAGGAAACCAGATATAAAACGACACCTGAAAAAGCGCCATACATGTATAACGAAAGAATTTTTTTATCTCCGATCAGGTCACCCACTATATTTCCAAACCAATAGAACTGCAACATGTTCCACAGAATATGCCAGATCCCTGCATGAAGGAAAATATGTGTGATGATGACCCATGGATGTGTCAGATTCCACACAAGGTCAGAGGACAAAGCAACGTAAGGTACCAACCAGTTGTATACATCAGGAAGAAATGATTTCAAAATAACCCCGAGCAATACAAATAACAACACGTTGATCAGAATAATTTTGGTTACGGTAGAACCAAACCTTAAGCTGTATTTTAGGTCTTGAAAAATGGATTTGAACATCAGAGATTCAATTTATATCGAAACTTAAGCAGTATAAATCCAAACAAAGCCCCGCCAATATGCGCAAAGTGAGCTATATTGGAACCACCGCTGAAACCTGCAAAAAACTCAAAAATGATCAGAATGGGTATAAAAAACCTCGCCTCTATCGGAATAGGAGGAAATAACAACATCAGTTTATGCCTTGGAAACTGTAGACCAAAACCCGCCAGCAAGCCATAGACTGCTCCTGATGCACCAACGGCAGGGATGTTCACGTTCAGATTCAGCTTTGAAAGGACAGGATCAGTATAATTTTCTCCCCTTGCCAGCACCGCATATCCCTCATTGAATACCTGTTGAACCAATTCAGGACTCATATCTGATGTCAACATCTGAATGCTGATATATTTTACGAGAAAATGAAGGGCAATCGCACCAAAACCGGAAACAAGATAAAATAAAAGAAAAAATCTGGGTCCCCAGTAATGCTCTAAAACCGTTCCGAACATATACAGTGCAAACATATTGAAAAACAAGTGTGGTAAATTGGCGTGCATAAACATATGACCTACCAGCTGGACAGGAAGGAACTCACTGGAAGCCGGGTAAAACGCCTCAACGAAATAGCTCCAGTCCGGCATAAAAAATTTAAAAACCACAAATATCAGGATATTTATGATGAGCAGGTTTTTGACAATTGGTGTGATATTATTGAGCATAAATTTTGATTATATCCTTGAACTTCCCGCAAATTTGCGGGTTATTTCGTTCAGGTCATAAGTAATAAAACATTTTCTGCCGATCGGACTATTATAAGGATTTTCACAGGCAAAAAGTTCATCAATCAGCAGGAGCATATCTTCAGCAGTTAGTTTTTTTCCTCTTTTTACTGCAGCATTCACCGCAAAAGACCTGGCCAGATTTTCGTGAATGCCCAATTGAAACTCCAGGTTATCCGTATAACTGTCAATGATGTGCAAAATCAGATCCTGCGGATTAGAGTTGGTCTCCAGGCCAACCGGCATACCTTTGATGATAAAACCATTCCGGCCAAATTCTTCAATGATAAAGCCAAGCGCATTCATTTTGGGCAACAATTCCAGTAAAACAGCAGCTTTTTCTGGGTTCATTTCGAGCGAGATCGGAAACAATTCCTGTTGGCTCGGAATTTTGGCATTTTCCATTGCCGAAAGATATTTTTCATACAGTATGCGTTCATGCGCACTTTTTTGATCTATCAGGATAAAACCGGATTTTATTTGACTTAAAATATAGCTTTGGTGAATTTGAACCGGCAGGTTCATCGCTTCATAATCCTCATTATCAATGGTTTTTCCTATAAGATCAGGAGATGACTTCTCAAAAGATTCCAGATTCAGACCGGATTCAGAGATCAATTCAGTTACAGGATCTGATTTATCCCTCCAAAGATCCTTATACAATAGTTCCCAGTCATTATTTGCAGTTCCACCACCGGACGGATGAGGCGGGCGGGAATCAGATTCAATTGTTCTGTTTTGTCTGGAAAGCTGGATCATTTGTTCAAACGAAGTATTGGTTTCGATATCGAGTAAAGGTGTATTACTGAATTTCCCCAGCGCCTGCCGGACAGTTACCCGAAGATAATTGTAAATAAGCTTTTCATCTTCAAATTTAATCTCCTGTTTGGTTGGATGAATGTTCACATCTATTTTCTCCGGATCTATTTCCAAAAACAGAAAATAAGGTGGATATTCATCCCCTGGAATGGTATTTTCATACGCAAACCTCACAGCATGAGAGAGGTAATTATTCTTTATAAATCTTTGATTTACAAATAGATATTGATGATTGCGAGCCTTCCTTGACAATTCGGGTTTTCCAATCAGTCCGGAGATATGGACGGCATCAGCGTTTTCAAGCACCGGCATCAATTTTGAGCTGAATTGTTTACCGAATAAGCCCGAGATCCGCTGAACCAGATTGCCGCCGTTGAGGTGGTACATTTCCCGATCGTTGTGATGCAGGGAAAATTTGATCTGGGGATGCGCCAGTACAATGCGCATAAATTCATCTGTGAGGTGTTTCAATTCAACGGTATCAGACTTCAGAAATTTCCTTCTGGCAGGAACATTATAAAAAAGGTTTTTTACAGAGATCCTGGTACCCGTAGCCGCCTGGCAATAAGTCTGTTTCACGAGCGTACTTCCCTCCATGATCAATTGGGCGCCAAGATCCTGTTCGCCGGTTTTTGTGATCATCTCCACATGAGCGATGGCTGCAATGGACGCCAGCGCTTCTCCCCTGAAACCTTTGGTTTGGATATGGAACAGATCATTGGCCGTTCTGATTTTGGAGGTAGCATGTCTTTCAAAACTGATGCGTGCGTCCGTTTCCGACATACCACTGCCATTATCAATCACCTGCATCAGTGTTTTGCCAGCGTCTTTAATGATCACCTGTATGATATCGGCTCCGGCATCGATGGCATTTTCCATCAATTCCTTGATGACGCTGGCCGGCCGCTGGATGACTTCTCCTGCGGCGATCTGATTGGCGATGGAATCGGGTAAAAGCTGAATGATATCAGCCATAAAGCATCACTTTTTAGTGTATTAAGCAAATAAACAGACAAATTTAAAAAATATTATGAAAAACCCTGATTTTCGACAGGATCGATGGTGCCTTGTTAGGCTGTAGAAATTAAGCGATACGAATGCTTACCCCGGTCAGCAGGATATTCCGGCGAAATTTATCCGGAGATGCGTTTATTTTGGTCCTGACAAAGTGGCTCTGTTAGGTCGGAAAATTCATTGTTTTTCCAACTTGTCCGGGACCAATTTTTTTAAAAATTTTCACTTTTAGAATTCTTTGAAACATTTTTTATTTCATAGACATAATTTTTCTTGAACATAATCACATTTGGTTATAATTATTTGTAAATACAATGGTAAAAGGTTGGTTGGGTACAACGGTTACGTATATGAAACGTTTGGCATTTCGAAGCACTTTCCTGTCAAGTTACAACAACTTTCGATACGAGCTAAAACGCTCGATAAACCACTGACTGCCAAATGTTTTATATACAATGTTGAACTAAATCCCGCTTCAGC
>DDTL01000031.1 GCA_002344345.1 Saprospiraceae bacterium UBA2365 | reverse complement strand
TTGTTTGAGATTTCTCGCTACGCTCGAAATGACAGACAGTTAGTTGTTTGGGTTAGGGGTAGGCTGCGGCATTGCCGCCGCCTACCCCCTAACCTCCAAAAACCCCTAAAAGCCTCGTCATTTCGAGCGGAGCGAGAAATCTTGTAATTTTTGTCGGACACTATTGTTTTTTTATAGAAATGTTCTGAGTTGGCTTGAAAACTGTATGTACAAAATTATTGGAAGGTGGGATGTTTTGAAGGATTGACCTGCGAGTATCTTACTAACGAATGTATAAAACTAATGCATTCAGGATGCTGATTTGGTATAAATAAAAAGCTTCCGGTTTAATGGATCATGATGTTATGAAACTCATCTCAGATGCATCAAAAACCGGTAGCTTCGAAAACGTCCCAAAATCTGTCAGGAACAACCTCCCTTGACTTTTTTAGTTTCTTTTTTTACAGGCTGCGATTGTTTTTGCATGCGATCTTCAATTTGTTTCACGTTTTGTGCCATGGTCTTCCTGAATTGATATAGTTGTTGTGCTGATTTAGACGCACCGGTTGCAGGTATTTCAGCTTTAAAGATCAGTGAATCAAATTGTTCTGCTGATTCGTGAAGGACCAATGTTTCTGCATTGCCCAGATTAGTGGCGATCACATATGCTTTTTTTGCTGTTTGAGGATGATCAGCATAGAAAACATTTGTTTTGTAATGTTGTTTGAAGTAGTCCTCATACGACCTGTTCAACAAACTGTCATAAGGAATGTTGATGGCCAGGGGTAAATGGGATTTTTGAAAACTCGAGGAATCCCTGAGGTCTATCAGGTTGATATTGTAATAGTTATTGGCAAGTTCCAAAATGAGTTTATCAGCCATGATCTCTTTGGCTTTTTCCTGTAATCCAATGTTGCCGGCTTTTGCCAGCATTCTTTCACGGCTGTTTGGTGTTATAGCAACGAGTGCAATAATAATAAATGGCATAGCGGCAAAACTGCTGTATGTCCAAATCTTGTTTCTGGAATAGCTTGGTTTGATGTTAAGGAGGCGGTCCTGAATTTTTTGTGTAAAGAAAAATGCTGCGATCGCAGTTGCGGTCATTATGATCGCGAACACCTCCTGCGACAATCCAAGGTACTTGTCTATTCTAACCGGACCCCAGTTATCTGCCATGTAGATCTTCTCAAAAACGGGGTATGCCTCCATAAATATCAGCATGCCAAATAGTGAACCTACAATAAACCAGAAAGCGCCGATTTTCCCGGTCGCCAAAGCACAGATGCTCGTTCCGGGACAGAAACCACCTATGATGAAACCGGCACCCATGATCCCTCCACCGATCAATGCAGCGCGCACATAAGTGGGGTTGATGTAGATCAGGTCTAAATCCAACAGTCCTAAATGTGCCAAAAGCACCACTCCGACCATGGCCGTGATGCCGGCAGTAAAAAATACTTTCAAAACGGTAAAATCATATCCGTAAAAAAGGCCGACCAGTTTTTTAGTGGTAGAAAAACCAGCCTGTTCCAAAACGAAACCAAACGCTATTCCGATTAAAAGTGCAATAACGAAATTGAATTCGCTTCCTATGATATCAGGTACTAATGGTCCCATAATTTATTTGTTTATCCAGAGTTTTCTAAAAAAATAAGCCAGCATATAAGCAGATCCAAAAATGGCCAGCATGGTGATGATCCCGCCAAATGACATCACAGCCATTCCGCTCAATGCAGAACCGCTGGTGCATCCCCGGCCTAATTGAGAGCCAAAACCAAATAGCAGTCCTCCTGTAATGGAGGCGATGATGCGTACGGTATTGCTCACACCTTTGCCTTTTTCAAGTTTGAGGGCAACTCTGTCTGAAATGACGCCTGAAGCAAAAGCCCCGATAAAAACGCCTATGATTTCAAAAAACAACCAGTTTTTAAGCGGGCTGCCGGGATGTTCGGCTTCAGCTTCCTGATAATACCGGGTGTTGGCATAGTGGTCCGGAGCCACTGCTTTTACAGTAGCGGCTACCATGCTTTTTGTTCCACCACTTGCGCCAAGTCCGTGTCCGGTGATGTAGATTGTGTTTAACAGAACCAGCCCCAGCAGAAACCCAGCCAGGTAAGGATTCATAAATGCTTTTGCACGCATAATATTTGTATTAATTTTTTTCAGTTAGATTGTCAGCTTCGTCTGAATCAGGGGTTGTTGTACTTTCATCCCCGGACGTTTCAGTCTCTATCTCTTCGTATCCTGTGATCATCGCTTTTATATTCGAAGTATAGGTATGTCCTGTTGTTGTCATATACACGTGTACTATCAGAAAAACTATTAACAGAAAAGCTCCGAAAGTATGCCAGACAGCAATAGATTCAAGTTTGAAATGACTGATCACAACTACATTGTTTACATCGATGGTTTTATAAAACATATACAATAAGCCGGTTACCACAACAATCGGGATCATAAAAAGCTTGAATCCCAGGTAAATCAACCTTTGAAGGGGATTCAGTTTTTGCAGCGCAGTTTTTTCAGTTGGATGTGGTTCACCTTTAAACATTCCATATGTGTAAAACCTGATTTGCGCAAGAAGGTTTTTTTGGGTTGGAATGTATTGCCGCCACGCATCAAATGCCAGGTGCCAGAAAATTGCAAAAATGATCAGAATCATGAGCCCAATGGACGCATCGCGGTGAAATTCAACCGCTTTTTCGAAACCGAATATGTTGATGGAATCATGAATTTCGAATCCCGTGATGGCCAGGAAAATGATCAGGGCTGCCTGAGCCCAATGCCAGAATCTTTCAAATCTTTTGTATATATATACTTTATTGGTCGATTTCATGTGTATTATTTTTAATTAAAGCCAATTTTTTGTGCAACAAAATGGTTTTTTAATAGGATCAGTGTATGTCTGTTTAAATTGCAAACTCCTTTACGTTTCGTGATAGTTGATAACTTTTGCCTCTATTTTTTTCTGTCTCCACGCCGTGAAAATTCGGATGGAATTATGTATCACCACACCGGCAACAGAAAGTATGATCAGCCATTTTCCGATCGTATCCAACAATGTATTTCTGTCGCGTCCCGGCATATAAAAACCTGTGAGTTTTGCGAGTCTGCCATCATGCCGGGTGTGACATTCCGAGCAGGAAAGCGATTGTTCTTTTGGGGCGACCATATGGTTGACAGGCCAATACATGACGGTCTGGACAAAATCATATTCACCACTAAATGGCAATCCCAGTCTCTTCATGCCTGCCATTGCAGCAGTGTTCCAGTCAAAATCCTCCCAAAAAGCGCTGTCTCCCTTTTCGGGTGCATATAATTTAGGGACGATCAGGTAATTATATTTTGTATCGTAGATCTGATCTCCTGTATTGATTTTAACAGGAATGATCTTGGAGTTTAAATCCTCGTGTGAGCCATTCAGTGAATTGATTTTTACAGGAATGGAATTGATCGTATCACCTACAAGATAGTGATCTGAAGTTCCATTAAACCAGACATAATCCGGTTGAATGTTCTTTTTCCACACAAAAGATCCTTTGATTGACATATAATCATGATTTCCCATAGAATCTTCTGTTTCATATGCTTTTCCGTCTTTAAGTTTTCCTGCTTCAGACCATTTCCAGTCCATTTTAGTGGCATTTACCTTTGCATATAAGGGGATATGACATGCTTGACAGGACACTCTGACGGTATGTGTATTAAGCATCTCATTGAGGTGTGGAGTAGAAGTATGACAGTCTTCACAGTAAGCACGATTAAAATGGTCGGAAGAAACAGAATAAAGTTTTCCTTTTATCTGATGATTTTCAGCTGTATGACAATCTACACATTCCAGGTTGATACCGTCAGCAGCCATATGGACATCGACATCCCGTGTTGTATTCAATTGTGCTTCCTCCAGATCTCCGTGCTTGACATTGTTACCGCCTCCACTGTAAAAATGGCATGAACCACAATTGCTTTTCATCGGCAATCCAACGCTTTGAGCAACTTTTTCCAGATTGACTGTTCTGTCCGGATATCCGGTCATAGAAGCACCTTTCATATATGTCTCGCTGTTGTCATGGCAAACCATGCAGTCTACGTTGTTTTGGTTGGAATAATTGTAATTGTCATTATTGAACATGCCGAAGCCAATATGGCACTTGGCACATGCCTGTTCATTGGTTTTGGCTCCAATACAATAATTGTTGACTACATTTTTTTTGCCCAGAAATTCAATACCATGTCCTTCAATGTAACCCGCTCTTTCCCAATTCCAATGTGCAGAAGCCATGATTTCTTTATGTGTTTCTGTGTGGCAGGAATTGCAGGCTTTGGTCACGTCCTGAGGAGTTTGAAATTTTTTCTGCAGAGCGGGCAATTTGCTGTGATCTACTGAAGCCACCGGTTTGACCGCATATTTTTGCTTTAGTTTTTCCTGCTCCAGATTGACCACTTCAGTTGGTTTCAGGACGTTGATCAATATCAGAAGTAACAGGTTGGCACCGATAATGATTAAAATAGCATTTTTCATGAGTATATTTTCTAATACATTAAGTAGTTTGGAAAAAGTTTTCGGTGAATTGAACCAACTCAATCATTATTAAGCTGGGTAAGACTGATCAATTCTTCCTGTCCAAAGCGATTGCAACCGGCACATTTGAAATGATTTTCAAGCCCTTCGATCAACTTATGGCATTTTTGACATTTGAACCAATCTTTGTCAAATTTGTAATTTCCGCCTTCAATGATAATGGATCTGCCTTCGACAAAAGCCTGTGCGATTTTTCTTAACGCTAAATTGTAAATCCTTGTCAGCGTTGGCCTGGATATATCCATACTGAGCGCTGCATCCTCTTGAGAAAGGTGATCGTAATTGACCAGTTTGATGCTTTCAAATTCATCAAAATGTAACAATACTTTCTCCGAACTGCACAATGCGATACCAAATGGTTGAAAACCATGCATTTTCGGGGGATGGATAACTTTTCTTTTTTTTCTGGGACGTGGCATATTTCTACAAGGAAATTTAGCTAAATATAATTGCAAGTCTTTTGCTCAAATACCAAACTATCAGTATGTTCTGCATTCAGAATCCTTGATAAGTGGCGAAATGATAGCGCGAAAGTAATGAACGTGCGTTCATTATACAAAGGTTTTCTTTTCTTTACCCTGAGTTTAGACAGTTTATATATTAAGTGGAAGACTCTGGAAATGGATCATCAAATTTTAATACATATTGTAACTAACAGTATTGCAATAGTTTGTTAAGTGATGGTATTAATAATTTGTTTTTTGTATAAATAAGTAGTTAAAGATCTCAGGGCAATGACCATCGTTTGATAATAGAATTTGTTGGGCAATCGGATTTTTTTATGAACTGGATATGCACAATTTTCGGATTGATTTCATTAATGGCTTGTTCCCGGTATTTTCGTAATGGAGTTTAATTTTACCTGAAGTAAAAAAAATGTTTTATTTTATTTGGATTTCAGTTCATTTGCAATTGATTGGAAAGCAAGCTGATCACCTTTTTGATGGTATGCATGAAGAGCACGATTTCCTGTTCAGTGATGGAATGGTCTTTAAAGGAATTTATTATTTTATCCGGTATCTCAACAGCTCGTGTTTGGAGGAGATGACCTCTATCTGTAAGCCGGATGATGACGCTGCGTTCATCTGTTTCAGATCGCATTCTGCTGATCAGTTTTTTTTGTTCCAGGCGTTTCAATAATGGGGTGAGTGTATTGGATTCAAGCAAAAGTCGGTTGCCGATTTGGTTGACTGTCTGCACCTGATGTTCCCACAAGACCAGCATGACGAGGTACTGTGGATAAGTCAGATCCAATTCTTTTAGAAACGGACCATAAATTTGTGTCGTAAGCCTGGATGCTGCGTACAGAGGGAAACATAACTGGTTTTGAAGGTGCAATTTTGCAAATTGTTCTTCCATTTTATAATATGCTTTTGATATACTTTTCCATTTTTGCCGGCTTGACGTGGGGACCAAAGCGTTTAACAGGCTTCCCGTTTTTATCTATTACAAATTTGGTAAAATTCCATTTGATGCTGCTCCCGATCCAGGTTCCTAAATGAGCTTTTAAAAATTTAAAAACAGGATGGGCCTGATTGCCATTTACTTCTGTTTTTTCAAAAAGCGGAAAACTTATATCATAGTTAACCTTGCAAAAAGATTCAATTTCTTTTAAATCCGCGGTTTCCTGGTTTCCAAATTGATTGCAGGGAAAGCCAAGAATCATCAAGCCTTGATCCTTGTACCTACGATAAAGGTGCTCCAGACCTTCATATTGTGGTGTAAATCCGCATTTACTAGCTGTATTGACCACAATGACAGTTTTACCCCTGAACTGATCCATGGTAATGCTCAGACCATCGATAAGGTTTGCTTCAAGATTATAAAAATCAATATCTTCCGGTTTTGTTTTTTTGAATAAATGCTTCAATGCGCCGGTTGACCATAAAGCCCAAAGTATGAGAACAGGCTGGAAAAAAAGCCTGATCAGTCTTTTCATGTCAGTATCCAGTCCGAAAGCCGAAATGCCATTGGTGTATTGGGATATATTGCCAGGGAAAATCAGTACATAAAAAAGGGCCAGAGAAATACCAACCTGAACGATTATCCTCGTCAGGAAAATCAATGCCAATCCAAGAATGATCTCCACAATGCCGGAAGAAACCACGATGAAATCAATCCAACCCGGGTTATCTGACAACCAGGAGGGAACCTGCGCCTGAAATTCCACCCGTTGTATTGTTAAATGGCTGATTCCTGTTAAAACCATGAATGAACCCAGCAGAATTCTGAATATCAATTGAATATTGTTTGTTTTCATTTATTTTTTAGAGGTCATTTATTGATGGATAAAATATCTTATAAGATTATATCGTATGCGATACAAATATAGGGAATTTGTGTGAAAATAAAAGAAATCCCTGTTTTTTTTCTTTTAATATTAGAAGGATTTTTTTAGGTCTTTTTAATGAATGAAATTGGGATTTGTATAGCTTAAAGTCTTTTAGCCTTTAGCCATTTAGCCCATGATATGCAACTGTCAAAACTTCAGTTTGTTCAGCAGTTTTATGCATTTTGGCCCAAACCTCTACCAAAACCTGAAACTAAAAGGTTAATTCGCTTAACACCGGAATAACTACTTATAAATGGAGCCTGAATTGAAATGCTTATTTATAGGCTTATATCCATTCATATATAAAGCTGGGCTAAAAAAATATGGATCATGACAAAATGATCTTTTTGGAAGCAAATCAAGTCTTCAAAACCAAATTTTACAATGTCACGAATTGACACTTTTCCAAATTAATTTTTTTCCAATTCAATTTCTTCTTGAAAATTTCAATGGAGAACAATCCTGATTCATCATTAAAAAATAGAAGTACTGATATATTGTAATTATTTAGGTGGTTAGCTGATTAGTCTGTTAGTCTGGTAGTCTGTTGGATTTGAGCGCATACATTGTGCAAAAGACACTGATTTTGCCTCGATAATGAATTATTGACTCACGTATTGATCATTGGCTAAAAGCCTGAAGACTAAAAGACTTTCAACCTAAATAATTACGATATGTTTTTATTTATGGTTTAAATTCAGGTAAATGATCAGGATGCCCAACAAAATTAGCAAAATCTGGCTGAGCGAAGCCTTCAGGGAAGTTTTTCTGTGCATTTCCGGTATCAGATCAGCCAATGCAATATATAGAAAACTCGCAGCTGAAAATGCCAGGGCGTAAGGAATCAATGACTTCATTGTATCTAGCATGAAATATGCTGCCAAGCCTGAAACGATGGCAGTGGCACTGCTCAATAAATTGAAAATAAAAGCTTTTTTCCTGCTGTATCCACCTTTGATCAGTATGCCAAAATCACCCAGTTCCTGAGGGATTTCGTGCAAAACAACGGAAATAGCAACGAATATTCCCAATTCAGTGGATGTCATGAAAGAAGCTGTAATCACAATTCCGTCGATCGCATTGTGGAAGGCTTCACCGGCAAGAATAATGGGCGCACTCGCATGATTGTGTCTTTCACAATTTTTATTACGACATGTTCTCCAGAGTAGATCTTTTCAAGCAAAAAGAATAACAGAATTCCAAATAAAATTCTGTTGAGGATAATTTTGGGATCAGACATACTGATGGCTTTTGGAATCATACCCAGAAAGGCTGCGCCCAGCAATGTTCCTCCCGCGAGGTACATCAGGTAAGTAGCAAGGTTTTCCAATTTCTGGTCATTGAATAGCAACATTAAACCTGCCAGGGCAGCACTTCCAACTGATCCTGAAATTAATGCAATAAGAATATAAAAAATTTCCATATATTTTTTTATTATATAAATTTAAATCAATATGTATAATAG